>DASRIN010000567.1:0-2399 GCA_035649975.1 Gemmatimonadales bacterium | reverse complement strand
TCCGGCGCGCTCTTGTGCTCCAGGAGGACGTAGATGTAAACCTCGCCGCCGCCGAGTGCCCGGGCGCGGTAGAGCCGGTCGGCCTGGCTGTGGCGCAGGTGCGCGGCCACGAAGTGGGCATCGAGCAGTTCCGGCGCGTTGGGCGCCAGCAGCGCCGCCACCTCGGCCGGCAGGTGTTCGCGCAGCAGCGCCGCGGCCACCCCGGGCTCGTCCAGCAGCGCCCGGAAGAAGGCATCGTGGGTCACCGGTAAATTCTGCACGAACGGGCTGGCTCCTGGTTGCCGGAGACCGGATCATGCCGCGTCGGATCCAACTACACCAGCCGGTTTCCTCCTCGGACCCATGTGAGCCGAAGCGGTCCGGAGCGGCAGTCCCCGGCCTTCCACCCTGTTGAAGGAAGGATCCTGCGGTCAAGTGGAGGCTCACTGTTGGTCAAGTACCCGATCCGGCACTGCCGGCGCGCTCCACCAGAACAGCAATGCGTTCGCCGCTTGTCGCAAGATATCGCAGGAGCCGGGGTCCCAGCACGTCGGTTTGCGGCACGGTGGTCTGCTCGTCGGTGGACACACGGGCGTAGGCGATCAGGGACATGGGTCGAAGTCTCCGCGGCGCCCGCTCCGGGCTCCCGCTCCGTCTTATGTACAAACACGCCCCAATCCGCAAGGGAGCGGTTGCAGACATTCTAGATTGAACAACCTCAATTTAATGAGCCCTGAGTGCCGGGAAACCGGAAGAGAGATCGCTACCCATACCCTTTACTGGTAGTGGCGCGGCAGAACCTCGTTCTCACAGCACCCTTTGTCCATTGCATCGCGGAGGTCCCGGATACTGCCTACGGGATCGGATTACCGAAGAGGTCGCGGTCCCGCTGTGGAAGTGGTGGCACAACGGCAGCTTGGCTTGTGGGAGTAGGACTCGGGGGAAGCTGAACACTGAACAGGTCCGGCGCCGCAGTCGCAGTGGCATCGGCCAGATCGGTGCAACCAACGCCGATCAGACGGAACTTTCGGCCGTCCACCTCGCGTTCAAGAAGCTCCAGCGACACCCGCCGGATCTCCTCCGCAAGCTGGGTGGGCGCGTCCAGCCGGCGGGAGCGTGTGAATGACCGGAACTCGGCTGTCTTGAGCTTGAGGACGACCGAACGGCCGAGCAAGCCCTTGGCTTTCATGCGGCTCGAGACGCGTTCGCAGAGCCCCCGCAACTCCGTTGCCAGCGCGTTCAGGTCGGACAGGTCGCGGCCAAAGGTGGTCTCGGCCGAGACGCTCCTGGTCTCCTCATCCGGCTGGATACGCCGATCATCCTGACCGCGGGAGAAGCGGTGGAGATAACGCCCAATCGCGCCGTACCGGGAGATCAGCCAGCGCTCCTCCAGTTCCCGCAGATCGGCGATGGTGCGGATGCCATCGTACTCCAGCTTCCTGTCCAGCGCTGGCCCGACGCCCCAGATGGCGCTGACCCGCATCGGACCGAGCACCTCCAGAACCTCGCCTCGGCCGATCACGCTGAAGCCCCGCGGCTTGTCGAGGTCGGTTGCGAGCTTCGCCAGCCCCTTGCCGTAGGAAAGCCCGATCGAGGCGGTGACGCCGATCTCCTGTTCAATTCGCTGAACCAGCCTGGCGAGGCTCTGGGCGGGGCTCATGCGGTGCAAAGGCTCAGTCGCGGTCAAGTCGAGATAGGCCTCGTCGATGCTGACCGGCTCGATCAGCGGCGTCAGCTCCAGCATCAGGTCGCGCACCTGGCGGCCGATGCTACTGTATTTCCGGATGTTCGGGCGGATCACCACTGCCTGGGGACACAGCTCCAGAGCCTTGAACATCGGCATGGCGGAGCGCACGCCGTACATCCGCGCGACGTAGCAGCAGGCCGCGACGACGCCGCGCGTCTCGCCGCCGACAATCACCGGCCGATCGGCAAGCTCGGGCCGGTCACGCTTCTCGACGCTCGCATAGAAGCTGTCGAGGTCGAGGTGAGCAATCGACAGGGCGTGCAGTTCCGGGTGTCGCTTGATCCGGCGTGATCGACAGTTTGGACAGCGCAGGGCGTTATCAGCGACGGTGGTCGCGCAGTCCCGGCAGAGAGCGGATCTATCAGCGTGTTGAGACATGGCGCCGGAAACATACCATGAACAATGCCTCCAGGCGATCCGCTTGAAATTCTTTCCCGCGGTTTGTCTCACCCCGACAACAGCCAATCGCGATCACATGATACCAAGGCCACAAAATCGTGACTCTTGGAGTGAGACGGGTTGCGGCCGGGTCTAGGTTGTGATTCCGTGGAGCAGGACTCACCTTATCGCGAGCGACCCCCATGGCATCCCTTCCGATCCGCCGAGAGTTGAGCGCCGCCGAGCTTCGGACTCTGGCTTGCCAGGAGACCGATACCCGGGTTTCGCGGCGTCT
>DASRIN010000566.1:0-2112 GCA_035649975.1 Gemmatimonadales bacterium | reverse complement strand
CATCCTGCCAGCTGGTGGCCATCGGCTTCTCGGTCATGACATGCCGTCCCGCCTCGGCCACCTGGACCGTCTGGCCGGCGTGGAGCCCGCTCGGTGTGGCGAGAATGACGACGTCGGCATCGCTTCCGGCGAGGAGGGCGTCGAGGGACTTGAACCCCGGTGCCCCGGTCCGGTCCTGCGCCTTCTGGAGGGCACCGGGATCGATGTCACAGACCCCCACCAGCTCGGCTCGGTCGGCGTGCTTTTCGATTGCCGTGAAGTGGTTGGCCGAAATCCGGCCGCACCCCACCAGCGCGAACCGGATGCGCCGGTCCGTGACGAAGGGCTTGGTGATGAACATCGGTCCGGGGGTCTCCACGCTGGCGGGGAAGTATAGCAGCAGCCGCGGCTGCAAGGCATTGCGCCGATTGGCAGACGCGGTCCGCCTGGCGAGATTCCGGTGCGGGCGTTATCATGTGAATAGTTTCACAAGCCGACCAGCGCTACCCCCAAGGAGACCAATTGATGGCCACCGCGACCCGACCCGCCTCCGCCAACGCGGCTTACCCCGCCGAGGCGCTCCAGAAACTGTTTGCTCCGCCTGAGACCGAGCACCCGGCCGACAAGCTCCGCCGCCTGCTCCATGAGGCCCGGGACCGCAAGACCTTTCTCCACACCGCTGGAGCCTATGACGCCTTTACCGCAGCCATCATGACCCGGCTGGGCTTCAAGGCGCTATATGGAAGTGGGTGGCAGCTTGCGGCCACCAAGAGCATGTTCCCCGACATCGGGGTCTATGCCTCCCACGACATGGTCAAGCTGGTCCATGAGATGTGGATGGGGGTCGAGGGGGCGCGGAACACGCACTTCTATGACACCGAAGGCAGAGAGGCCCTGGAAGCGCCACCCGCATTCGTGGACATGGAAGCCGGTTTCGGTGGCCCAACCCAGACCTTCACGCTCGCGGTTGAGCTGATCCGGGCTCGTGCGGGGGGCGTGCACCTGGAGAACCAGGATCCTGCCAACCGGACCTGCGGCCACATCGTCAACGTCGGAAAGCAGAAGCGGAACAAGGTACTGGTCCCCCGAAAGGACTGGCTGGCCAAGCTGAAGGCGATCAAGGCCGCATCCCAGGCAACGGGGGTGGATGTAGTAATCATCGCCCGCACCGACTCAATCGACGGCGCCCTTCCCGATCGCGAGCCGGGCGGCGTGAAGATGGCGGTTGAGGACGCCTGGGAAGCTGCCGAGCTGGGTGTGGACGTGATCTGGCCCGAGTTCAACAACACCGAGCTCGATCAGCCTCGGGAGTTCGCCGAGGGGGTTCGCAAGTACTATCCCGACCAAATGCTGGGGTTCAACCTGTCGCCCTCGCTTTACTTCGGAAAAGCCAAAAAGGCCGGTACGCTCATTACCAACCAGCAGCTGGCCGATCTGGGCTTCATTCTGCAGTTCTCCACGCTCTTTAATTTCCGCACCGCGGGAATGGCGCTGGAAAAGGGGCTGCGGAAGTTCCTGAAGAGCGGCATCGACGCCCTGGCCGACCTGCAGATCGAGGAAGACGAGCAGGGCGGCATTCCTCCCAGCACCAAGATGCACCAGAAGTTTGCTGGCATGAATCGCTGGCTGATCCTGGAGCAGGTGTTGAGCGGGGGGCGGTAAGCTTACCACCCAAAACGGAGGGGCCGAACTCTCGTCGAGATCGGCCCCTTTTCGTGTGTTAGCTGCGTACCATCTTACCCACCTACCGTCTTACCCACCTACCGTCTTACCCGCCTCCGCCGCTTACCCGCCTCAGCCGCACCCGCTCCCCTGCACCCTCGACGACTTCCATCCCTGCCTGTCGGAGCCGGGCCATCCGGGAAGGATCCAATCGGACCAGCAACTCGTACGCATCTCCGACCTGTTCGCGAGTCAGCACTTCACCCTCTCGATAGAGCTCGGCCAGGCGGGCTCCATCGGCGAGCGGCACCCGGACCAGGACCGACACTCGCCCGGCCCGGTCCAGTTCGCGAAGTCGGGTCTTGAGCTGCGCGAGACCATCCGTCCGCATGGTGCTGGTCAGGATGGCGGCCGGGTGCAGCTCGCGGAGCCGACGGGTGAATCCCGGGGCATCGGCCACCGCATCGATCT
>DASRIN010000565.1:0-3009 GCA_035649975.1 Gemmatimonadales bacterium | reverse complement strand
TGGTTGTCCGCTATAAACAGCCGGAGATCGTCGATGCTGCCCGTCCCGCCGATCCTGATCCACTGGCTGGCGCCGTTCGCCGCCTTCTTCACCCGGCCGACCTGGGAGCGCGTCCTGGTCCTGGTGGCCGGCGCCGTCCTGGCTCCTGGACGGCGCACCGTAACCGCCGTGCTGTCGGTGCTCGGACGGCGGGACGGGACGGATTTCGCCCGCTTCCATGGCGTGCTCAACCGTGCCCGCTGGTCCGGGCGGTCGCTGGCCCGTGCCCTGCCGCGCTGGCTGGTCGCGGTGTTTGTTCCGGATGGCCCGGTGGTTGTTGGAATCGACGAGACGATCGAGCGGCGCTGGGGGCCGAAGATCTCGGCGCGCGGCATCTACAGAGACCCGGTTCGCTCCTCGCACGGCCACTTTGTCAAGGCCAGCGGGCTGCGCTGGATCAGCGTTATGTTGCTGGTCCATATCCCGTGGGCCGGGCGGATCTGGGGGCTGCCGTTCCTGACAACGCTCGCCCCCTCGGAACGTTTTGCCCGGCAGGCCGGCCGGCGCCACAAGCCGTTGGCCGACTGGGGCCGGCAGTTGCTGCTTCTGGCCAGTCGTTGGCTGCCCGGTCGCCGGCTCATTGCCGTGGCCGACACCACCTATGCCGTCATCGAGCTGCTCACCGCGGTGCGCCACAGGCTGACCATGGTCACCCGCCTGCGCCTGGACGCCCGGCTGTTCGATCCGCCACCGCCACACCGGCCCGGCGCTCGAGGCCGCCGGCGGGTGACCGGCCCGCGCCAGCCGACCCTCGTGCAGCGTCTCGCCGATCCGGCCAGCCGCTGGCGCCGCGTCACAATCAGCCAATGGTATGGCGAGACCAGACGCGAACTGGATGTCCTGACCGGCACCGCAGTGTGGGATCATCCCGGCCGGCGCGTCCCGATCCGCTGGGTGCTGGTGCGCGACGTCGTCGGCGACCATGACCCGCAGGCCTTCCTATGCACCGATCAGGAGGCCGACGCCCTGGACATCCGGCGCTGGTTCGTCCGGCGCTGGGCGGTCGAGGTGACGTTCGAAGAGCCTGGGGCGGAGGGGCCCCAGGCTCGATGCCACCTCGGTGTCGAGACTCAGCGCCAGTGGTCCGACAAAGCCATCGCCCGCACCACGCCGGCCTTGCTGGCGCTGTTCTCCCTTGTCACCCTCTGGGCTCACGATCTCGTCGGACGCGGCCAGCTCGGCCCCCGGTGCGCCGCTTGGTATCCCAAGCGGCACCTGACGTTCAGCGACGCCCTCGGCGCCGTGCGCCGGCAACTCTGGGAGGATGGGCTTTTTCAGACTTCAGGCCAAGGCCGGGACATGGTAAAAATCCCCGCTCCGCTCGCTCAACGCCTGCTCGACGCGGCATGCTTCCCCGCTTGAGCACTCTCCCGCGGAAACGCCACCCCACCGAAATTGAGCAAAGTCGAGCTCAGACGTACGGGCCTAGTCGGGGCAATTCCTTATGAAAAGGCCGAGCCGCATCGGAAGGCGGGCCTTCGATTTACTTCCAGAACGTGCTAGTAGCCGACTTAACGTTGGTAGACATAGAGCTGGTCTGCTTTCACATTCGGTTCATGCCTGCGAAACTGCCCTCAATCATGAAGTATACGAGGCTTCGGTGGCATCTCGTGTCCCAGCGGTAGCGTGACGCGTCATTTCGTCCTGGATCCAGCTCGAGAGGCGCCGAACGTCCTCGCGCGAGCGGACATGCGGTGCGATCCAAAGGTTCAGCTCGTGTGGTCCCGGGACGAAGCCGAGAGGTGCGACCAAATGGCCCCGCTCGATCTCTTCTGCAACCAATATACGCGGTGCCATTGCTATGCCCAGGCCGTAGGAGGCGGCCTGGATCATCAGATAGTGGTGCTCGTGGCTCTCATGCACCTGAAGGTTCAGGTCCGATCGGCCGATCACGGCCAGCCAATCGGACCATGCGTCAGGCCGCGTCGCCGTGCCTAGGATGCGTGTCCGCAGGAGATCCTCTGGCTTGTGCAGTTCCAGACGGCCCGCGTAGTCAGGGTGGCAGATGGGACCGATGTCCTCGTGCAGCAGCGGCCTGACGATCACGTCCTCCGGTGCGTGGTACATGCTTAAGCGGATCGCCAGGCTCACCTCATCTCGGATGAAATCCACCGCGCCGTAGTTGATGTTGAGGCGGACCTCGATTGCGGGATTTTCGTGCTTGAACGCCCTCAGTCGTGGGATGAGCCAGTTCATCGCGATGGTAGCCGAGCAAGACAGGGTCAACGGCCCCGGTGCGAGGCGCGCCACGCCCGCATGCATGAGTTCGAACGCCTGCCTCAAATTAACGGCAAGCTGGGATCCCGCCGGCGTCGGCGTAACGGACTTCGGCAGTCGAAGCAGGAGCGGCAGTCCGAATTGGTCCTCCAGCTCGCGGATGTGCCGGCTGACGGCGCCATGCGTGACGCCAAGTTCGGCAGCCGCGGCCGACATGCTGCTCAACCGCACCGTCGTCTCGAAGGCACGAAGGGCGTTCAAGGGCAGGCGGGGCAGTGGCATGGCAGCGGCTCCGGATTCTCCTGGTGTCGGGGGTCGAGTAGCAACGGAACAGTAAACCGACACAAGAGAAATTTTGTTTTAAATCAGCATCTTGCACAAACGAGCGTTTCTGAAAACCCTCGATGGAATACGCTCGATGGAATACGCCAGCGCGCCACTTTGAGCCTTTCATAAACCTCTTCCAGCTCTGTGACTCATGGTAAGCCGTTTATGCAAGCCTCAGGCATGTCTGAAAAGGCATATTTCTACCCAAGAGAGGGCTCTACCGTATTCCTGAGTCCCGATAATGTACTGACCCGATGTGGAAGATGGCAGTGCTCGAGGACAGCACGACCCACAGCCAGCGCAGGCGGCCGTGCTGCTTCCACGGCGTCTCGTCGGCATGGATCACCCCGGCCTGGCGCAGGTCGCCCAGCAGATCCTCGACGACCGGTTCGCAGGCGACACCGACCTCCCGGATGCAGCGGTCGA
>DASRIN010000564.1:0-2350 GCA_035649975.1 Gemmatimonadales bacterium | reverse complement strand
TCCGCCCCGGCCATCATGCAGACCAGGCTGGCCCGGGCAACGTTTCTGAAAGTGGCGAGCTCGCCCGTCGCCAGGATGGTCTTGATGTGCGCATCGCCGCTCGCCTCCCGCATCGCCCGCACCTCGTCGTACAGTGCCCGCCAGTTTTCGGTGAGTACATGGGAGCGGGTGATCACCACGTCGATCTCCTCCGCCCCGCCTGCCACCGACGCGCGGATCTCATCCAGGCGCTGCTCGAAGGGCGAGAGTCCGGCCGGGAATCCAGTTGAAACGGCGGCGACCGGGATGCCCGACCCCTCCAGGGCCTCGAGGGCGGTGGTGACGAACTGATGATAGACGCACACGGCCGCAGCGCGGATCGGCAGCTTGCCGGCACCCATGGCCTCCAGCAGATCCAGCCGGACCGGACGGCGCGCCTTGGCGCAGAGTCGGCGCACCCGACCGGGGGTATCGTCGCCCGAGAGAGTAGTGAGGTCAATCAGGGTGATGGCGCGAAGCAGCCAGGCCGCCTGCCATTCCTTCTTCACCGTGCGCCGGGTGCGGAGGGTGGCAGCCCGACGCTCTACCGCGCTGCGATTGACCCGGACCTGTTCCACCCAGTCCAGCTCGAAGGGCGCACCCGGATTGCGGGGCCGCACCGCGAGCTCAAGCGGTCCCGGACCAGGCCGGGAGACCATGGAGTGGCGCGGCTGATCGGGCATGAAGAAGAAGCTACCTGAAAGGCGAACGGGCGGACAGGCGGTCAGGCGGTCTATTCTGTCGCACAAGAAACGCTAGTCATTTCGAGCTAGCGAAAAATCGGCCCGCCTGCCGCTGATTCGAAACCTCGAATGGAGCGATTCCTCGCAGGCATGACCCGACGGGTCGACTCTCCGACCGCCTGACCGCCCGACCGACTGACCGCCTATCTCTCCCTATACCCGAGCGTGTCGACCGTTCGCGACAGCGCCCGATGCTTGGCCACCAGTTCGGGGTTGCGGAACATGTAGATGAGAATGGCGCCCGCGATGAAACCACCCGCGTGAGCCCAGAAAGCCACGCCCCCTTCTCCCTGAGCCAGTCCCCCACCTACCAGCTGCAGCAGGAACCAATAGCCCAGCATCAGATACGCCGGCACCACGATCCGAGTGATGAAGATGCCGAGGATCACGAGCATGTGCACCCGAACCTTGGGATAGAGAACCACGTAAGCACCCATCACGCCGCTGATGGCGCCGGAGGCACCCACCATGGGGACGGCGCTCGAAGGATTTACCAGGGTCTGGGCGGCGGCAGCGGCCAGGCCACAAAGGATATAGAAGAAGAGATAGCGAGCGTGGCCCATGGAGTCCTCGACGTTGTTCCCGAAGACCCAGAGGAACCACATGTTGCCGATCAAGTGGAACCAACCTCCGTGCAGAAACATCGACGAGAGGGGAGTGAACCAGCTTCGGTCTCCGCTCATCACGCAGACGGATGTGTCGCTCAGCGGAACGGTGAATCCGTCGGGCAGACGGCCCAGAAACTCGCCCGGAATGAGCCCCAGCTCGCAGACCGACTTGGACAGGTCGGGCTCGGCTCCCATGCCCTGCACGAAGATCCAGAAGACGACATTCGCTCCGATCAGGAGCAGGGTGGCAAAGGGAGTGGCGAGGGTCGGGTTGTCGTCGCGGTAGGGGAACATGGCTCAATATAGCTGAGCCGGCTGAGCTACTCTGATGGCGCTTCGGTGTTTATCAGCTCTGGTTTCGGAACCGCTGGGCGCCTGATCTCCTGGTCCAGTGCTGGCCGCTGAGTGTACTTGTCGAAGGGCTCGAGTGTGACGGGCTGGCCGCTGTCGGCAGAGCGGTAGAGGGCGCGGATGACCCGCACGTCGGCCAGTCCCTCCCAGCCCGAAGGCTCCGGCTCCGCTCCGGTCGAAATGCATTCAGAGAAGTGAATCAGCTCGGGCGCAAACTGGTCGCGCTTGGGAAAGCTGCGCTCCCGGGTTCGTCCGTTGACCGTTACCCACTGCTTCAGCTCGCCGGCGTACTCGTACGCCGGCTCCAACACCAGATCGCCCTCGGTGCCGACCACCCGGTAGTTCGACACGTCTGCCGCCCCGAAGCTGCAGGTGAAGCTCGCCAGCCGCTCCCGCCCAGGGAACCGGAGGATAGCGCTGGTGGTCTCTTCACACTGGAGGAAGCGGGGATCTCCGTTGTTGGCGCTGAAAGCGACCACCTCCATCGGCTCGGCGCCGTACAGATTCCGGACCGCGTTGATGCAATAGATGCCTATGTCGTAGAGGGTGCCTCCGCCCAGCTCACGCGGGTTCAACCGGATGTCGCCCTCCTTCACCGTCATGGTGAAGACTGAGTCGAACAGCCGGGGG
>DASRIN010000563.1:0-3613 GCA_035649975.1 Gemmatimonadales bacterium | reverse complement strand
TGTTTGCCGTGGAATCCCACGACGATCAGTTCACTCATGACTCTCCTCCTTGCCGTCTTGCCTTAGGGAATTGGGCGACGACATCGTCGATCGTTCCCCGGATCGCCCGGGCGTAGTCCTCCGGATTGTCCGGGATCTCGGCGACGCCGGTGCCGCGCCACACCAGGGAATCAGAGCGGGCATTCACCACGTCCACGATGATCGTCCCGGCTGGATACTCGAAAGTGCGGGTGTCGATCTTGTTGCCGTCGGCGTGATAGCGCGTCGCATAGGCTCGAGTGTCGAGCACCCGGCCGGTTCCGGCGTAGTAGGCCACCTGGAAGTCCGGGTCACCCTGGGCGGGCTGGTAACCGCGGTGAGTAAAGGCCCCCACCAGGTCCTCGGACATGGCACGTCCCACGAGTGAGGTGGAGAGCATGGGATCCATATCCATGGTTGCCCCGCCCACCCGATCACTGTCGTTGGTTGCAGCCACGGCGACCCCACTGATTTGCGGCGCCGGCGCAATGACGGTGAACGTCTTGAACCGGCTCAGCGCCGCCGAATCCGCGGTCACTGTGGCGACTTGGGTGGAGCTGGCACAGCCGCCCAACACCAGCACCGCTCCGGCGACGACTCCCCGGTAGCACGCTGCTACGATCGCAGACTTTCTCATCATTCCCCCTGGCTAACTCGTAAACATTGGGTGCGGCTCTCGGCGATCGCCGGCAGAACCGCAGGGACCCGGTGAAGCTGTCGGCTTCGGCTCCTGGGGTCGTGAACGGAGTTGTTGAACGGGATTGCCCGACAGGAACGTGCAAGACGAGGAGGGGCAGGTGTGGTAGGCTGGCCGGGATGATCGAACCTGACTGTCACACCAATGGAGGTATTATGGGTCCGAGGAGCTCAACTGTCTGGCTGCTTGCCACGCTGGCGACTGCGGCCGCCTGTTCATCAGTGTCCCAGGACCGGGAGGTCGCCATCGGGGCGGAGAATGCCGCGGAGGTGGAGTCGGAAGTACCGCTGATCCACGACTCGGTGATCGAAGGTTTCGTGGCGGCGCTGGGGAAGTCGATGGCCTCGCGCACCAGCCGGGCCGACTTGGACTGGCACTTCAAGGTGGTCAACTCGCCCGAGGTCAACGCCTTCGCCCTGCCGGGCGGGTTTGTCTACGTCAACCGCGGCGCGATCGAGCAGGCCGATCGCCTGGACGAGCTGGCCGGGATCATGGGTCATGAGATCGGGCACGTCGTCCGGCGCCACGGAGTGGAACAGATGCAGCAGAGGAAGCGGGGCGAAGTTGGGCTCCTCTTCCTCTGTACCCTCACTCGCGCGTGCAGCACCATCGGAGGGCGGATCGCGGTTGACGTGGGTGCCAATGCGATGTCGGCGCACTACAGCCAGCGGGACGAGGCCCAGGCGGACTCGGAGGGTGTGCTCAACACGGTGCACGCCGGGATCGACCCCGAGGGGCTGCCGGCATTCTTCCAGGCGCTGCTCGAGAAGCAGAAGGTCCAGCCGGATATGGTGGAAGCGTTCTTCTCGACCCATCCCACCGATCAGTCGCGAGTCGCGGCGACGCGGCGCCAGATCGCCCGGCTCGACCCGCCGCCCGGCCCCGACCTGATCAAGGACTCTCCCCAGTTTCATGCGATTCAGGCGCGGGTGCGGGGGGTTCCGGCGGCGAGGGAAGTCACGAGTCGTTAGTCACCAGTCACCAGTCATCAGTCACCAGTCACCGGTCACCAGTCACAGCGGCGACTGGCGACTGGCGACTGGCGACTGGTTACTACTTCTTCCCAATCGTCTGCTGAATCTTCGCGGCCTTCTCCGGCGCGAGAGTGGTCTTCAGGATGGTGCCGCCGTAGCCCTGGAAGTGCTTGGCAACTTCCTCGGGGTCGTTGGTACGGATGACCGCAAAGACCGCGGAGTTGCCGGGCTCGATCATCCCCCCGACCTGCTGGACGAACTCGTCGGACACCCCGTATTCCTCTTTGAAGCTGGCCGCGTCATCGGCGCCGGCCAGGGCTCCGAGACTACCGACGCCTACCGCACCGGTACCCACGGCTGCCACCGCGGCGGCAGTGCTGACGCCGGCGGTGAACGGGGCCGCCAGTATGCCCCCGAGTAGCGCACCGAACACGCCGCCCAAAGCAGCTCCTTCCTTGGTCGTTGGATTGACGCTCTGGTCGATGCGCAGCCGGCCGTCATCGGTGCGATACGCCGCCACCGCGTCGGACAGGTCGAGCGTCCAGTCGTCATCCAGGACCTGCAGTTGGGATAGTACCTCCGAGGCCCGGTGCCGTCCCCGGAACCCCACCACGATCAGGTTGTCCATGGTTCTCACTCCTCATCTTTAAGTCGTACTGCAGCGGTGCAGGCTCACCGAGGTGTGGGCCGACCGCCGCAGCAGCAGCGTGATCAATCTGCCGGCCGAAGGAGCCCGAGTATTGAAGGAAGTTGCAATCCCTCTTACGCCACGTTCTGCCCGGCGCTGCTGTCGAATGGCATCGAAGCCGTGAGGCGTACGCTGCGGGCGAATGCCAGGGGCGTGAGACCGTACGCCGACTTGAACCTCCGGCTCAGATGACTCTGGTCGGCGAAGCCCGCGTCGAAGGCCACCCGCGACAGGGGCAGGCCCAGGGCCAGGAGCCGCGCCGCCCGGGCAATGCGGAGCTGCAGGTGGTAGGCATGCGGGGGCAATCCGACCATCCGGTGAAACTCTCGCACCAGATAGCTCTTGCTGACCTGGGCGATCCCGGCCAACTCCTCCAGCGTGTGCTGCTCGGTGACGTGCAGTTGGAGGTGCTCCTGGGCGCGCCGGATCGCCCGGTCCATCCGCCGGGCTGGAAGTGGCCGCTCGGCTTCGGCGCGATGCTGGAGCAGCTTCGCGAGGAGCGACTGAAGCTGGTCCGCGGACCACGGCTCGGAGAAGGCATGGGCCAGAATCGGGTCAAACAGTGGAGTGCGACCGAAGCGCGGGATCCCCCCAGGCATCTCCTGCAAGAGATCAGGCGGCAGCAGCAGCAGCCGGGCCCGGCAAGGCACTCCGCTGGAGACTGCACCATGCAGCTCCTGCATGGTCCCCAACCAGATGTCGCCGGGTCCGGTCGCCACTGGGACACTCCCCGCCAGCATGATGAAGGAGGTGACCGGGAGCACCAGCTGCACCGCCTCATGGGTATGCAGCGGAATGCGGCTCCCTTCGTACTCTCCGATGAGGAGATCGGGAAAGGAGAGAGGGCGTCCGAAGTGCATCAGCTGCGCCTCTTCTCCAATCGCCGCAGGATCTGAAGCTGCGCCAGCAGGATGGCCGCCTCGACCGACTTCGCTGCGGGTAATCCGGTGAATTCCATGGTCTGCTCCTAGCTCAAAGGGTTGTCGCCTGGCGACGGGACCACGCTAATGGCCTGATCCGTCGGAGTCGTTACGCCGGGGTCGCGGGCCGGTTCGGAAAGCGTTCCGGGTCACCTCGACCAGGCGACGCCAACCTTACGGAGATCCGCAGGTTGGGAAATGCATTGGCGGTCATTTGTCGGTCATTTGTCGGTCATTCGAGGCGGGGAGCCGCGCTGGGCGGGGGTAGGAATTACGAAGTTGGGGGTGCACCCCCCTTCTTCAGGCGGGCGTACTC
>DASRIN010000562.1:0-8435 GCA_035649975.1 Gemmatimonadales bacterium | reverse complement strand
TGCCGATCATCGCCGACCAGCGGTTTCATGCCGGAGCCCGCGGAATGGGGATCCTCATGGGCGCGGCCGGAGTGGGCGCCCTGATCGGTGCCTTGAGCCTGGCACGCCGGACCACGCTCCAGGGGTACGGTCGCAGTGTCGCCCTTTCGGCGGCAGGGTTAGGCACGAGCCTAGTGGCGTTCTCCCTAGTCCGCTCCTTCTGGCTTGGGGCCCTGCTGCTGCTGCCGGTGGGCTACGGAATGATGACCCAAATGGCTGCGACCAATACCCTGATCCAGTCGATGGTCCCTGACGCACTGCGGGGCCGGGTCATGGCCACCTACTCCATGATGTTTATGGGGATGGCGCCCGTCGGGGCCCTGCTCGCCGGCGCCCTGGCAGAGCGGCTGGGCGCCAGCATCACAGTCGGCTTGGGTGGCTGCTTCTGTATCGCCGGCGGACTGGCGCTGCTCGTCCGGTTACCGGGGCTTCGGGGGGAAGCGCGCCAGCTCATCCAGGCCCAGCAGCCGGTCTCGCTGCCGCAGTGAAGGCGGTCGGACGGTCAGGCGGTCGGACGGTCGTCGGCGGTCTCGCGCGGACGCAGCCAGGGCAACCGGTTGCGTACTGCTGACGCTGACCAGTCGATGTTGACCAGCGCCACTCCCACCAGGATCACGCCGGCCGCCAGCATCATTCGCCAGGTCACCACCTCATCCAGAATGGCCCAGCCCAGCAGGACCGCCACAATCGGATTCACATACGCGTAGGTGCCGGCCTTTGCGATGGACGTCACGCCGAGGAGCCAGATATAGGCAGTGAATCCCACCAGCGAGCCGAACACGACCAGATAGACCCAGGACGCGGCGGCCTCGGTTGAGACCCTGGTTACATCGAACCCGTGGAACTGGCCAGCCAGAGCGGCGGTCAGCAGGAGCAGGACCCCGCCCGCGATCATCTCGATGCTGGTGGCGACGAAGGGCGATTCCGGCAGGGCGGCGGTCTTGGAGATCACGGAGCCCCAGGCCCAGGAGGCCGACGCCAGAACCAGGATGGTGGCGCCCAGCGGATCCACCGGCGCCTCGGCAGATGCCCGCCCTGAAACCAGGAGCGCCACTCCCGCGAGCCCGAGCAGCAGCCCGGCCACCACCAGTCGGGTGGGCCGGGGGCCTCCGCGAGCCCACTCGAGACCCACCATCCAGATCGGCGCCACCGCGATCAGCACGGCCGCCAGTCCCGAGGGAACCGTCTTTTCGGCCCAGGCGACGCTGGCGTTACCGCCGAGGAGCAGGAAGCCGCCGATGACGGCGGCGGAGCGCCAATGCTGGAGGGTGGGCGCAGCGTGGCCCCGGAGGCGAGCCCAGATGTAGAGCAGGACGCCGGCCAGCACGAAGCGGCTCCCCGACAGGAGATGGGGCGGGATATCCACCACCGCCACCCGCATGGCGAGGTACGTCATTCCCCAGCATACGTAGACCGCGAAAAAGGCGAGCGCGATCTTCCACCGCATTCCTAGTCGCACGGAACCTCCGGCATCGAGCGCTATACCTAGCAATCAACCGGTGCCGCCGGAAGTTCCCACGCAAGGTACCGACGGTCAGTCGGTCAGTCGGTCTCCGACTCTCCGACCCTGAGACCATCTGTTTTGGGGATTAGATCCAAAGGAACGCTGGATGATCGTGCCCGGTGACTGCCACGATCACCCGCTCGTACAACCGGGGGCCGTTTTCACTGTTGGTGAACACCACTATGGCTCGCCGGTTCGCCGGATCGGCGATGACGAAGTTGCGGAAAGAGTTGTTGGCTCCCCAGTGCCACAGCACGTCGCCGTGCTCATCGCGCTGTATGCCCCAACCCAGTCCCCAGAACAGTGCGCTGTTGAGCTGGACTACCGGTGTGGTCATGGCTTCCAGGGTCGTGGGTGAGAGCGCCAGCCCCGAGCCGTTGCCGGCCCGGACCACCCGGGTCAGAAATTTGGTGTAATCACTGACGGTGGTAAGGAGCGATGTTGCGGCGTTAGGTACCACGTAAAGTGGCAAGGCGGGCCACTGAGGATTCACCAGAGGAATCGCACGCACCGACTCCTCGTAGCGCCAGTCGGTCAGCGGAATCCCCCACTTCTGAGCGATCTCCAGTGTACGCCGGCCGATGGCGGCCTGTACGTCGAGTCGATTCTCCTGGCCATCGTACCCCGCGGCCATCCGCGACTCGAACTCCGGCAGCCAGACATAACTGCTCTGCTTCATGCCCAGGGGATCCAGCACCTGCTCCCGCATGATCCGGCCGAAGGGCTTGCCGGTCACCCTTTCCAGCACTCGCTGGAGGTACACGTACCCCTCCCCGGAGTAGCTGAACTTTCTGCCCGGCTCCTCTGCCGGCTCCAGCGGGCCTGGCTGCTGGCGCCAGTTCGGCAGCCCGGTGGTGTGGCTCAGAACCTGGCGAATGGTGACCCGCTGCATGCGAGCGCCGCTGGCGTCGTCCAGCGGCAGGTAGCTGTAGAGTGTGCGGTCGAGGTCCAGGGCCTTGGCATCGACCAGTCGCAGCACGGCGTAGGCGAACAGTGGCTTGCCCAGGGATGCCGCCTCGAAAACGGTTTCGGGCGACGCCTCCTGGGCCGGCTCCTCGATGGCGCGGCCGAACCCGCGAGCCCAGATCCGGCCGTGGTCGACCACGCCGAGCCCGAGACCGGGCACTGACCCCAGCTCCAGCAGCCGCGGGAGGCTGCGGAGGAACCTGGCGTCCGGTTCCCACCCCGGCCCCGCGGATCCGGTCCCGGACAGCACGGCCTGCGCCGGCCAGGCGACCCGGGCCCGGGCGGCGCCCACAAAGGCTCCAGCTGTGGCTACCACGAAGCGGCGGCGGCTCAAGGACATCCACAAGCCTCACCAGCGGAATTCCGACCCCGGATGGTCCTACGCAGGGAGGAGGGAGGCGTTTCGGAAGGGGCGTCTCCCTATCGGATACACCCTAGATACTCGGAGCCGGAAAAGGGTTGCGTGGGTCCCTCGGCAGCTTCGGGAGCGGTCCCGACGGAGATGTGGAGCTGTGGAACAGGTTTCCCAAAGTTGTCCACAGCGTGTTGAGATGTGGTTACCTCATGCAACTACCGATCCTTGATGCCGATACTCGTCCACATTGGCAACAACCCGTCCACAGAGCGCCCGAAGAGAAGTGGGCGCTTGCCGGAGTTGAAGAATTTTCCAGATTATTTCCACCTCCCTGAACTCTCTGATCTAGCTCGAGGAATGCTCGATGGTGCGCGAAGCCCGACTACGGCCGGAGTACGCCCATCTCTATCCCATGCTGGAGCCAGGAGCATGGCTGCCTGCATCCGTGGCAGCGGAGAAGGTGGCGGCAGTCCGGCTCATTCAGCTGGCCGAAACCTATGTGCTGCACGATCGAGTGCTGACCGACGCGCACTTCGAGTTTCGGGGAGGCACGCCCCGGCGCCACATGGATCCGTCGCAAGGCGCAGCGTGAGCGGACTAGCCGCGACCAGCCTGGTGGAAGGAAGTCAGCTCGCGAACGACCTCGCGACGGCCTGGGCCAGATCCTGAATATGCCGCAGCTCAGTGTCAGTTGCCGCTCCCGCTGCCCCACCTTCCACCACAATGCAAAAGCCCTCGAACCGATGATTTCCCCCGCGCCCCGTCGTTACCTCTCCCCTTAGCTCCCCCAACCCCTCTGATCGTACGCGTGATACCGGAGGGTGCCCGGACCAGCAGACAATGGCGTCCGGCAGATGGTCTGATCTCGGTCCGGGATAGTCGTCCTCCGGGAAGCGAATATCGCTCACTAGCCGATCCCCTCCATCCAGCCGCAGATCACGGAGCTGGCGAACCAGCTCCTCGACGTACTGGAGATGTTGCGCCCCTTGGCGCACGAGCATCCCCAGTCGCTCTCGTGCCCGCAGGTTCCAGCGCAGATATCCGTTCAGGTCTGCCAGCAAGGCCAGTCCCGGCGTCTGGCCCCAGTCGTGGCCACCGGTGATCTGCCGGCTCACAACGGCGTCCCGCACCCCTACGGGGACCGCGCGCGCGATCGCGTTCTGTACCCCCGCCGGTACCCGCTCCCGCAGCAGCCGCACGAGGCCCCGCTGACCGGCCCCCTGCGTTGACGTTCCCGCTCGGCGGTGTCCCGCGATGAACAGCCGGTTCACCCGGTCCATGATCTTCGGCATGAAGTGCTCTTGCGAGGTATTACGCCCCATTCCGTGCAGGGCGAAGATCATGACGGTCGTGAAGCGCTGCCTCAGGACATCGAACACCTCGCCCACGGCGTGATCTACCGCCCGGTACACGTCGAGCAGCGCGTCCTCGCCCTCGCTCTCGGATTCCGGCCACAACAGGTGCCCGCCGCGGTGCGTCTCCCCGAACACGGTCAGAAAGAAGTCCCAGGGCCCTCGCTCCAGCAGCCACCGCGTCAGCTCGCCCTTTCGCCGCGCCCCGTCGACGAGATTCCGCCGAATCGCTTCGAGTTGCGCCGGTGACTTGCGGACCGGAATCTCCGGCCCCATCGGATGCGATCCGAATCGCCGGCGGATCTCGGCCCTCAGTGACTGCGGCTCGGTGCGGAACGGCCCCAGCTGGTCGTGCGACCCCCAATTGATGACCTCTATCCCCCGCCTGAGCCGTGAGGGGAACGTCATGGGGACGTCTACCGTCGCCACCCGAAGCCCCCGACGCTCGAGGTCATTCCAGAACGGTTCCGCGTAGAGCCAGTTCTCAGTCACCCGGCGGAGACCCATCGCCTCCGGGTCCCACTGCAGGTGATGATAGATGCCGTGCACGCCAGCGAGTGTCCCGGTGTAGAACGTGGGCCAGACCGAGCCCGGCAGGTCACCGGCCGTGGTCTGGAGTCGGTGCAGCCGTCCCACCTCGAGGAGTTCTCGAATCCGGGGCAGCGACGCCAGGTGACGCTGCATGAAGCTCAGCTCCGCGGCATCGAGCCCGATCATTCCGAGCGTGGAAACAGGCCGCTCAGCCATGCGCAACCCTGTCCCCGGCCCACTCCGGAGGGACCGGCCTTCCCAGCGCCAGCGATGTGGCCGCGGCGTCTAATAGCCGGCTACTTCTCGCCGCCTCGGCAAAGCCCGGCGAGAACGGAGTCGACCGCTCTACGCATTCCACAAAAGTGCCAATGGCTCGGGCGATGCTATGCCGCGACATCGACCGGGACCGGAAGACACCGCGCCAGCCGAGCAGCGCCAGGTCGGAAAGCGCAGCCCAGGGCGCGGCCGCAGGGCGCCGCTCGAGGTGTACGCCCATGTTGGGATCGGCCATCCGGATGCGCCCGCTTTGCCCTTCGATGTCAAGCCGCTCCTGAGTGGGCCTCCCGTAGCCCACACGACATCGCGCAAGCACGTCGCCGGGAAAGATCAGATCGATCTGTACCTGGTCGCCCGGTTCTCCCATGACCGCCAGCACCGCCGAAGGGTCTCGAGCCAGCAGCCAGGTTGCCAGATCTACCACTTGGCTTCCCAGGTCGAACAGCGCACCGCCCTCAGCCGGATCGAGTCGGTGGCTGGTGACCGCGCACCAGGGCCGGACATCCGTCTGGAGCGTGAGCTCGATCCGCACGATGTCCCCCACCATTCCGCCCCAGACCAGCTCGGCGATCCTACGATACGGACCCCAGAACCGCCGGTTGAAGTCCACCATCAGCAGTTGCTGCTCGCTCAGTGTGCCGGTCGCCGCCGCTAGCTCGCCTCTGAGAACGAACGGTTTTTCCACCAGCGCGGGAACGCCGGCACGCATCGCGGCGCGCCAGAGGGTGAGATGGGCGGAGGGGGGTGCGGCGATGATGATACCGTCGGGCCGCTGGGCCAGTACCTCAGCCGGATCGGCGAAAACCTTGGCATCAGGAAGCGCCCGGCGCGCCGCGTCGCGCGAGCGGTCCAAGGGATCGGCTACGAGCACCTGGCCGACGCGGTCGAGGCCCCGCAGCGCCGGACAGTAGTACTCCCGCGCGAGTCGCCCGAAACCCATGATGCCGAGCCGGAATGGAGCCATCGCTCACCACTCCGCGACAGCTGGCCCCGCGAGTCCGTCGCCGACCACGACGACACTCTCCCTCGGCTTAGACACCCTTTCGTTCCAGATCACCGCCGCCGCCCAGCAGGGTCCACGCGGCGCCAAGACCACAGCACGTGAAGTAAAGCAGATGGAGGAAGACGCCTGCCAAGGCGAATGGAATCCCACGCACCTCGCATAGGAAGCGGTAAAAGCTGGCATTGAGAGCGAGGATGCCGATCAGGGCAGCTCCGGCAGGGAGAAGAAGAAACGGTGCGACCGGCGAGGCCACGGCCAGCGCCAGGGCGATACCGGTGAGCGCAACGCTCCAGCGCTGGGCCGGGCGGAGGTTCAAGGTGCCGGGTGCGGTCCGCGTGCGCAGAATCAGCTTGGCCCAGGGAATTGCGCGCAGTAGGATGTCGGTGCGGATCATCGAGCGGAGGGTCCAGACCTTCGCATGCTTCACCTGGAGCTCTGGGTCGAGGAGGATGCGATGGCCGTGTTGCCGCAGCCGGTAGCCCAGCTCGATGTCCTCGAGGACCAGATTGACATCGAACCCGCCGACGCTCTGAAATACCTCCCGTCGCACGGCTCCGCAACCTGCCCAGAACGTGCTGGCCTCCGGGTCGCCATGCTGGTGGATGTAGTGGTGCAACAAGTTACGGAACTGGGACACTACCCCGGGGTCCACCGGGGCTGCATCATAGGACCCGAAGATGGCGGCCAATTCCGGCCGCTCCTGCAGCGTCCGCACCACCCGCTCGATGGTGCCAGGCGCCGCGAGCACGTCCTGATCCAGGAACAGCAGGACCTCGCCATTGGCGACCCGCGCTCCGGCGTTCCGGGCCGCCGCAGGACCGGAATTGCGGGCGAGCTGCACCAGCCTGGCCCCGGCGGCCCTGGCAACCTCCGGCGTCTCGTCGGTCGAGGCGTCATCCGCCACGATGATCTCGACGTCCGATCCACTCGAGGCACGGATCGCCGCCAGGCAGCCGGCAACCTGGGCCGGGCTATTGTGAGCGGGAACGACGACCGACACCCGCACGCGCTGGCTGCTCACGATCCAACTCCTTGCCCTGGTAGCCCGAGTCGTGACGGCGTTCGTTATCGGTACGACTTCAAGTTTGCCGATGAGGCGGGCTGATCGCGTTTTTCAGGTACTACCAACCAAAGGCCACCTGGGTCAGGTGGCCATATTTCCGATCAGCAATGTCGAAGGATCAAGTTACGGGCCAGTGCTCGCCGAGGGCAAGGAGATGGTGATGCACGGCGAGTCGTGACGTGTAGTACGCCTCTAAAAGAGTCCTTTCAGGATGTTCGCTGCCTCCGGTCCGCCCACCTTCCCGACATACTCCGTGAGCACGGGGACGAACTGCTTCGCCGTCTCCGGTGGTAGGCCGATTTTGGAGAACGCCGAGCTCAGCGCAGACATGCCGACCGACTGACCCGCGGCTGCAGCGGCATCGGCCCCTGCGGCGGCGGAGTCCGCGGCACCCGCGGCGGTGGAATCAGCGGCGGCAACAGGGCCGGCAGCGATGCTGTCCGCCGAGGGCGGCGTGACCGCATTGGGCGCTTTGGGGACGGCGATATCGGGGGCTGCAGCGAGGTAACTCTCGGCCCCGGGGATCGCCCCGGAGAGCTTGCCATACTCTTCCGGCGAGAGCTTCCCTTTGGCCAGGCTGAGCACGGAGCCGACCGCGGCGGTTGCCTGCTGTTCGCTGATTCCCAGTTTGCTTGTAAGCGTGTTGTTCAGCCCAGCGGATGTAGCGAGATCCTTATTAGGGGCCGGGGCGCCGGCGGCGGATTCCGTGCTCTTGCTGCAGGCCATCGCCGGGAGTGCGGCGGCCAGGAGGAAAGTGCAAGCTATCCGCGACATGGGGCTCTCCTGTTCTGAGTTTTATTTGTGCGGGGGCCCCGGCAATACTGCAGTTTGTACCGGGCGGCAACATTGCACCAAGGTGTAGACGCATAACGCCTCGGGATCATACCCGAGGCGTTGTGGTTGGTGATGTCCGTCACCACCAATCAGGTCACGCGAGCCGATATTCTGTCCGCTTGTGCATGTAACACCTCGTTTCGGCTGTACTTGCAACACCTCGTTCGGCTGTTCACGTCTTACCCCTACGGGTTCGCAACTTCCGAAAGGGCACCCCGGCCGCGAGGCCGGTCCGCAAAGCCCAGGGCCTCGCCGCCCGGCGAGGGCGCCCGGCTCCCGAAGAAGAAGGCGCCCATCATCTCGGGAGGTCAGCCATGCGTGGTCGAGTACCGCTCTCTCTCCTTCTGGGCGCCGCAGCGCTCGTCAGCTGCGGCCCAGACGAAGTGTCGTCCCCCACCCCGGAAGCCGAGCTGGCCAAGGGCAGCACTGGACTGCCGCTGCTCAAGTCTGCCCGGGTCGGACAATCTGCGTCCTTCAGCATGCCGGAGGCGGCCCAGAAGTTCAACATCACC
>DASRIN010000561.1:0-2418 GCA_035649975.1 Gemmatimonadales bacterium | reverse complement strand
CGGGAACGGGCGCGCTACCACCTGGCCCGCTGGGCGCCGCTGATTGGGGTCGCGTTCCTGACCTATCTTGCGTTTCCCCCCCATGTCGGGATCGGCACGCCGGTGACCCCGGTGGGACAGATCTCCAAACGCGCCGTGGTGGCGCCCTTCGCCTACGAAGTTCGGAAGACCCCGGAAGAAATCGCGCGCGAAGGCGAGTCCCGCGCCCTGACCGCCCAGCCGGTGTATCGCTTCAGTCCTACGGCCTACGATTCCTCACTCGCAGCCGCGCGCGGCTTCTTCGCCGACATGGAGCAGGCTGCCGAGGCCGGCGGCCAGGACTCAGTGGCCAGCGTCATCGCTTCGCGCGTCCGGCTAGGCTCCGAAGAAACCCGCTTTCTCACCGATTCGACTAACCGGCGACAGATCCAGGAGCTCTTCACCCACTTCCTGGCCGAGGCGCTCTCCCGGGGGGTGGCGGACGCCGGCGTCATCCGGGGCGAGGTGAGCCCGGTGATCGCACTCCGCCGCGGCGAAACCGAGCGCATCGTCCCCCGCGACTCGATTCTCACATTTGCCGACTTGATGGAGCAGGCTGAAGCCGCGGGGATCAACCTGCCGACTGCAGCAGGACAGCGCACCTTGAGGCGGCTGGTCGGCGCCTTCTACCACCCGACCATCGTACTGGACCCGCTGATTACCGTAGCTCGGCGGCAGCAGCTCCGCGGAAGCGTGGACCCGATCAAGTACTCGGTACGCACCGGAGAGCGGATCGTGCGCGCCGGCGAGCCGATCAGCGAGGAAGCCCATGCGAAGCTGGTTTCCCTGTTGGAGGAGCATCGTCGCCGGGGCACCGGTGGCCTGGCAGTGCGGAGTGCCGCCGGCGCACTTCTGTTCAATGCACTCGTGCTGAGCGGGTTCTGGCTGCTGATCATGTTCTACCGTCGAGAGAGCTACGCCCACCTGCGGGAGATGATCTTTCTGGGCTCGCTCTTCGCCGTGGTAGTGCTGCTCACGGCAGCGCTCTCCAGCTTCTTCCCCGGGCGCCCGGAGATGGTGCCCATTCCGTTTGTCGCCATTCTGATGACGATGCTGTACAACGGCTGGGTGGGGGTGTTCGCGGCCGTTACGCTGGCGATCCTGCTCGACGGCCAGTGGGCGCTGCGGGAGAGCTACGTACTCTTCTTCGGGGTGGTCACCGGTGTGGCTGGCGCGGTCGGAATCCGGGTGGTTCGCCGCCGCCGGCATCTCTACCTCACTATCGGTGTTGTGGCCGGAGCCGGGATTCTCGCCACCATTGCCGTGGGACTGGTGCAGGGCTGGTCCACCAACACCATCATCGGCAGCTGTTTGCTCGACCTGGTCATAGCCCTGGCCAGTGCCGCGCTCGCGATGATCACGATGCCGATGGCGGAATCGATCACCCGGATCACAACCGACCTCACCTTGCTCGAGCTGTCCGACCTCGGGCGACCGCTGCTTCGCCGGCTGGCGCTCGAGGCTCCCGGCACCTGGGCCCACAGCCTGGCCATGGCGAGCCTCTGTGAGTCGGCCTGCAACATGATCGGCGCCAACGGACTGCTTGCTCGGGTCGGCTGTTACTACCACGACATAGGAAAGCTGGCGAACCCCGGACACTTCATGGAAAATCAGGGTGGGGCCCCCAACCCGCACGATCAGTTGAGCCCTCGGGAGTCGGCCCGTATCATCCGCAGTCATGTGATCGATGGGTTGGCCTTGGCTGAAGCCGCAGCTTTACCTGAGGTGGTTAAAGCCTTTATCCCAGAACACCATGGAACAACCTACATCACCTATTTTCTGAGCCGAGCGCGAGGGGCTGACCCGGATGGAAGGGTGGATCCCACGGAGTTTCGCTACCCCGGTCCCCGACCCCAGTCGGCCGAGACCGCAGTAGCGATGCTGGCCGATTCGGCGGAGGCGGCCGTGCGGGTGCTGAACAATCCAACCCCTGAAGCGGTGCGCAACGCCATCGAGCACCTCGTGCAGCAAAAGATGGGATCGGGACAGTTGGACGATGCACCGTTGACTCTGCGGGACCTCGACCGGATCAAGCGCGAGTTCGCCCGGGTCATGTCCGGCACCTATCACAAGCGGATCGGGTATCCCCGGCCGAGCGGCAGCGTCACGCCGGAATTTCAGCCCGCCGAGCGTGAGTGAAGTGCTGGTGAGCGGTCGGCGGCTGCCGTTGTCGCGCGCGCTGGTCGCTCGCATCGTGCGGCAGGTGCTTCGCTCGGAGCGCCGGGAAGCCGTCGTTTCGGTCACCTTCCTCGGTCGCGACGCCATGCGGCAGCTCAATCGGGAGCACAAGGGACACGATGAGCCCACCGACGTCCTCACCTTCGCGCTCACCGATCCGACTGGCGGCATTCTGGGCGACATCTATATCTGCCCCTGGGTGGCTCGGCGCGAAGCCAGAGC
>DASRIN010000560.1:0-7659 GCA_035649975.1 Gemmatimonadales bacterium | reverse complement strand
GCCGACTCCATCAGCGTGGCGAGCTCGATGCCCACGCCGGCGGCACTCTGGTCCCAGCTCTTGGATTGTTCGGGGGTGAGGACGGGGATGGGGATCATACGGTGAGCGGTAAGCGGTGAGCGGTGAGCGGGAGGTGGATGCCGATATACACGCCGGCTGACCTGTTGCGAGCGAGCGAGGAGGTTCCCGCTTACCGCTTACTGCTCACCGCTTACCTATTTATACGACTGGCCGATAGCGCGGCCGAAACTGATCTCGCCGTTATCGATACGAAGGTTGAACCCGCAGTCCGGATTGGTGCAGACCCAGGCTTTGTACGTGATCGGCGCGCCTTCGCGGCCATAGTCCGATAGCGGGATGAGTGTTCCCTGCGAGCACTTCTGACAGGCTGGCCACTCCTTCGTCTCCATGTTCCCTCCCCGGCGCGTTATGCTCCGCGCAGCCCCTGCCACTCATAGGAATCGCCGAACACGTCGGCGAACTGGTACACTCCTTCGAAGTCGGATTCCGAGTCGCCCGGCTGAGTAACCAGCAGGCCGGCCTCCACGAGAGTATAGACGATGCGTCCAAAATCCTCGGTGCGGTTGATCCCCCAATGACCCAGCACCACCGGCGCCAGCAGTCCAAACTGCTGCTGGGCAAAGTCCCGGCAGGCCCACGCCAGCTCCGCGCCGGTCACGTGCCGGCGCACCTCCAGGCGAGTCTGCAGGAATTCAATGGTGGCCAACAGAAACAGATAGGCACGCTCGTGGTACTGCCCCCCCCGCGCGCGAATGCGGGACATGATATCCTCAGCCAGCTGCAGCTCGTTCACCGAAGCGCTCCCACCGGAGTGTGCCTGACCTTCCGGGCTCCGTCCATGGCAGGACGGACCCGCCGGGCCTGATACAGCGGATAGGCGCTGGTCAGCTCCTCCACCTCGCCTCGCACTTGGGCAAAGGTCTCCTCGTCCGGCCGGCTGAGCACGCGGTCGATCAGTTCGGCGATCCGCCGCATCTCGGCGACGCCCATGCCACGGGTGGTGACGGCGGGTGTCCCGATCCGGATGCCGCTGGTTACGAAGGGCGACTGAGGATCGTCGGGGATGGTGTTCTTGTTGACAGTGATTCCCCCCTCGCCCAGGAGCTTCTCCGCGGCCTTGCCGGTGAGGTCCTTGGGTCTCAGGTCTACCAGCATGAGGTGCGAATCGGTTCCCCCCGATACGATGGCGAATCCCCGCTCGGTCAGGGCGTCGGCCAGAACCTTGGCGTTCTCCACTACCCGGCGGGCGTACTCCTTGAAGTCATCGGTGAGCGCTTCGCCGAAGGCGACGGCTTTGGCCGCAATCATGTGCTGCAGTGGTCCCCCCTGGGTTCCCGGGAAGACCGACTTATCGATTGCCTTGGCGTACTCCGCGGTGGATAGGATCAGGCCCGCCCGGGGTCCCCGGAGCGTCTTGTGGGTGGTGCTGGTGACAACCTGCGCATGCGGCACCGGCGAGGGATAGACCCCGCCCGCTACCAGGCCGGCGAAGTGGGCCATGTCTACCAGGAAGAATGCACCGACCTCGTCGGCGATCGAACGAAACGCAGCGAAGTCGATGATCCGGGCATAGGCACTCCCTCCCGCGATGATCAGCCGGGGCTGCTCCTGGCGGGCCTGCTCCCGCACCTTGTCGTAATCGATGCGGCCGGTGGCCGGGTCGACCCCGTAGTGCACGGCGCGCCAGACCACCCCGCTGTGGCTGACCGCTGCGCCGTGGGTCAGGTGGCCGCCGTGGGGGAGCGACATCCCCATCAGCAGCTCGCCCGGCCGGATGAGTGCCATGAAGGCGGCAAAGTTGGCCTGGGCCCCGGAGTGCGGCTGCACGTTGGCGTGCTCGGCCCCGAAGAGCTGCTTGAGTCGGTCGATGGCGAGCTGTTCCACTTCGTCCACCACCTCACAGCCCCCGTAGTAGCGGCGGCCGGGATAGCCCTCGGCGTACTTGTTGGTCAGCGGCGTTCCCATGGCATCGATCACCGCCCGGCTGGCGAAGTTCTCGCTGGCGATCAGCTCCAGGCCGCGCTGCTGCCGCCGCAGCTCCCGATCGATCAGGCCTGCGACCGTGGGATCGGCCTCGCGCAGCGTGGCATTATGGTTCAGCGTCATCCATTCCCCCGATCGATCTTCTCCACTCGGCGACTGTGACGCCCGCCGGCAAACTGGGTGTCCAGCCAGGTCTTCAGAATCTCCACGCCCTCTTCCTCACTGACGAACCGGGCCGGCAGGATAAGGATGTTGGCGTCGTTGTGCTCCTTCGCAAGCTTCGCAATCTCCGGCGACCAGGCCACCGCGGCCCGTACGCCCGGGTGCCGGTTGGCGGCGTAGGACATGCCGAGTCCACTGCCGCACAGCAGCACGCCGCGGGTGGCGTCGTGATGCTCTACCTTCGAGGCGACTTCATGTGCATAGTCTGGATAGTCGGTCGATTCCGGGCTGTGAGTTCCGAGGTCGACGGGCTCGAACCCCAGGGACCGCAACTCATCGACCAACCGTTCCTTCAACTGATAGCCGGCGTGGTCCGCACCGATAGGAATGACTTCGGCCATTGGACTAATGATAGAAGATTGCGAAAGGTGCGGAAGGAGCGGAAGTGGGCGAGGCCGAAGTTGGCATCATTGGGTGCAGGTGGTTTGTCAAGAGAGTCCTAGATCAGCGCCCCGCTGCCCTGGTGTCCCGCGACCCCCCTGCCCCGCTGTCCCGCCACCCACATCCGGTCCAAGCCAGCCACCGCCGCAATCCGCTGCTCGGCTAGCCGGTCAGCCGCGCGGTAGCTCGGAATCCGTTCCTGCTTCGCGATCTCGAAGATCCGGAGCAGCGTCTCGTAAATCTCTCCGGCCTTCTTCTGCGCCCGTTCGACCGGCCACTGATGCAGCTCGCCGTAGACGTTGATGACGCCGCCGCCGTTGATCACGTAGTCGGGCGCGTAGAGGATTCCCCGCTGCTCCAGCTCGTCACCATGACGGTCCTCGGCCAGCTGATTGTTCGCGCCCCCCGCGACGATCTCCACCTTGAGCCGCGGCAGGGTATCATCGTTGATCACCGCCCCCAAGGCGTTGGGCGAGAACACGTCGGCGTCCTGGTCGTAAATGGCGTCCGGGGCGACGGCGTCAGCTTCGAACTCCTGTTCGGCCCGCCCGACCTTCTCCTTATCGATATCCGTCACCACGATCCGGGCGCCATCCCGGTGGAGGTGCTGCATGAGATAGTAGGCGACCTTGCCCGCGCCCTGCACTGCCACCGTCTTGCCGGCCAGGCGGTCGTTCCCCCAGCGCACCCGTGCGGTGGCCTTCATCCCGACGTAGACCCCGTATGCAGTCACCGGTGAGGGGTCACCCGAGAGCCCCAGCAAGCCAGCCACGTGGTCAGTCTCCAGCTTGATGTACTCCATGTCGGCCGGGCTGGTTCCGATGTCTTCCGCAGTGATGTAGCGGCCACCCAGGGTATCGATGAAGCGCCCGTGGGCCCGGAAGAGGGCCTCGCGATCGGTGCGGCGGTTGTCGCCGATGATGACGCTCTTGCCACCCCCCAGGTTGATCCCCGCAACCGCGGACTTATAGGTCATGCCCCGGGCCAGTCGAAGGGCGTCGGTGATCGCGTCCTCGGTACTGTCGTACTGCCAGAACCGGGTGCCGCCCAGTGCCGGGCCCAGCGTGGTGTCGTGGATGGCGATGATTCCGAAATAGCCGCAGGAGGGGTCGTGCGAGAGGAGCACCTGTTCGTGACCCATGGAATGCATCTGGGCGAACAGATCGGCACCTCCGTTAGCGGTGAGCGGTGAGCGGTGAGTGGGAGCGCTCCTCGATCCGATCGCCGGCCCATCCCCGCTGACCGCTAACCGCTTACTGCTTACGTTCTTTTTCATAATCGTAGAATCCCCTCCCGGTTTTCCGGCCCAGGTATCCTGCGGCCACCATCTTCCGGAGCAGCGGTGCCGGACGGTATTTGTCGTCCCCCAGACCCTGGTGCAACACCTCCATGATCGCGAGGCACACGTCGAGACCGATAAAGTCCGCCAGGGCGAGCGGGCCCATGGGGTGCGCCATGCCCAGCTTCATGACGGTGTCGATTGCCTCCGGCGTGGCGACGCTCTCCATTACGCAGAAGATCGCTTCGTTGATCATCGGCATCAGGATTCGGTTGGAGACGAACCCCGGATAGTCGTTCACCTCGACCGGCGTCTTGCCCAGGGCGCGCGCGGTCTCCATCACCACGCTGGTCGTGGCATCGCTGGTGGCATGGCCCCGGATCACCTCCACCAGCTGCATGACCGGGACCGGATTCATGAAGTGCATGCCGATCACGCGGTCGGGCCGACCGGTGCGTCCCGCGATCTCGGTGATCGAGATCGAGCTGGTGTTGGTGGCGAGAATGGCGCCTGGCGCTCCGATCCGATCCAGCTGCTCGAACAGAGAGAACTTGATCGCGGGACTCTCGCTGGCGGCCTCGATAATGAGCTCCGCCTGGCGGGCCGCGTCGAGACTGCTGCCGGTACTGATTCGGCCGAGCACCTCCGCCGGCGCACTCTGGGGCAGCGTGCCCTTCTTCACCTGGCGCTCGAGGTTGGCGCGAATGGTGGCGGTGGCTTTGTCCAGGGCAGCGGGAGCCGTGTCCACCAGGGTCACCTTCCAGCCGTGCTGGGCGAAGACGTGGGCAATGCCGTTGCCCATGGTGCCGGCGCCGATGACCGCTGCCTGATTCACGCCGGCTCCTTTCGCGCCAGCCGGACCATCAACAGGAGAGCGGCCGTGATTGCGCCCGTGGCGAGAAGACCGCCCTCGGGACCGAAGCGTCCACCCGAGAGCCACACCGGGTCGCCAGGCCGGTAATCGATGAAGGGAATATTGAAAGGGAGTCCACTGACCGGCGCATCCAGCGCCGCGAGGGTCGCGTTCCAGCCCAAGTGCGCCCCGAAGGCAGTCCAGAGTCCGCCCGGCGCGTAGAAGGCGACGCCCAGGAAGATTCCGGCCAGCGCAATGTTGCCGAGGCCGAGCGGCGTTATTCCGGGATTCAGCCCATGAAAGAGCGCGAACACGACGCCCGCGAATATCACCAGCGCGGTTGCCCGCCCAACCACCGAGGCCAGCAACACCAGCGGCACGCCGCGGAAGATGATCTCTTCGCTCAGGGCCGCAGGCGCCAGTACCAGCGCGGTCTTGATCACCTGGGCCAGGTAGTCGTCCGGGCCACCCGCGTCCCGGGTCCAGTGGGAGTTGGCTAGCAGCACCGCGGCGAGAAGGGTGACGGCAGCCGTAGCGGCGCCGAGCACCAGGCCGACCGCGAGGCCGCGAGTTCCGATCCGGGGAGGATACCAGCGGAGATCATAGGGGCTGAGTCGCAGGGCGCGGAAGCCAACGGCCCAGGTGGCAAAGCCAAACCCCAGGAGCTGGCTCAGTCCCGCCACGATTGTCTGTAGAGCGCCCGGCTTCGCCATCGCGTTGAGACCTTCAGTCAGGCCCCCATACAGCGCCACAGCAAGCCCGGAAAGGAGCACTGCGCTGGCGCAGATGCCGAGCAACAGAAAGGCGATCGACCAGCCGATCGCCTTGGAGAGAGGAAGTCGCCCGGGACCAATGACCGGATCGGTCAAAGCAAGGGGCGGAGCCTGGGTCCAACCGCGAGAATTACGGCCGCCGCAAGACCCACCTTGAGCAGGTCACCCGTGAGGAATGGCACGAAACCGACCCGCAGCGCCACGCCCGGATCGCCGCCCAGCAGCGCGAGCTGGGCCACACCGCCAATATGAATGACCACCATGCCCAGGGCACAGGCGAGCAGGACCCGGAGCACTGAGCTGCCTCGCCCGGCCAACGCGCCGGTTAGAGCTGCGGCAACGGGAAAGGCCAAGAGGTATCCCCCGGTGGGCCCGAGCAGGCGAGCGATTCCGGATCCGCCCCCGGCAAAGACCGGAAGTCCCAGAACCCCGAGAGCCAGGTAGAGCACCAGGGCAGCGGTCCCTTGGGCCGCTCCCAGCAGTCCACCGACCACCAGCACTGCCAGTGGCTGGAGAGTCATCGGCACCGGGCTCAAGGGCAGCGGCACTACGATCTGGGCCGATGCGGCTACCACCAGGGCTCCCAATCCAATCGCCAGTCCCCGCCGGGCGACACGGGACAAAGGAAGAGCCGCGCGCGGAGCGGCGGCCCGAGTGGATTCAACCTCAGAGTTCATCAGACGAGCTCCACGCTCAGGGCCACGGCGTTACCGCCGCCCAGACAAAGAGTGGCAAGGCCGGTACTGAGGCCGCGGTCGCGCAAAGCATACAGCAGGGTGGTGAGGACCCGGGCCCCGCTCGCGCCGATCGGATGCCCCAGGGCGACCGCCCCGCCGTTCACATTGACGCGATTCCAGTCCCACTTCAGCTCCCGGCCATCCGCCAGCGCCTGCACGGCGAACGCCTCGTTGGCTTCGATGAGATCGTAGTCGCTGATCCGGGAACCGGACTTTTCCAGCAGCGACCGAACCGCGAGCACCGGCGCGAAGAACAGGTCGCGCGGCTCGCCGCCGCCGGTCGCGTAGCCGGTGACTCGAGCGAGGGGCGTGAGCCCATGCGCCTTGGCGAACGCCAGCGAGCTCACAACCAGGGCGCTGGACCCGTCGTTGAGGCCGGGGGCATTGCCCGCGGTGACGGTGCCGCCATCCTTGCGGAAGGCGGGCTTCAGCTTGGCCAGGGTTTCGGCGGTGGTGTCGCGACGGGGAGCTTCATCCGTGTTGACGGTGGTGGGCCCGGCTTTTCCAGGCACCTGAACCGGCAGGATCTCGGCCTTGAACTTCCCGGCGTCGATGGCCGCGATCGCCTTGCGATGGCTGTCGTGGGCAAACGCATCCTGATCGGCCCGGCTGACGCCCGCCTTTTCCGCCGTATACTCGGCGTACTCACCCATGTGGCAGCAGCCGAAGGAGTCCCACAGCCCGTCGTGGATCATGCCATCCACCATGGTCTGATTCCCCGCCTTGATCCCGGTGCGCATCCCGTAGACATAGTGGGGGGCGCTCGACATCGCCTCCTGTCCCCCAGCCACGAGGCAGTCGGCATCACCGGCCTTGATCGCCTGCGATGCCAGCATCACGGCCTTGAGACCGGAGCCACACACCATGTTGATGGTGACCGCGGGAATGGATGCCGGCAATCCGGCATGGATCTGAGCCTGGCGGGCCGGCGCCTGTCCCGAGCCGCCCTGCACTACCTGGCCCATGATGACGGAGTCCACTGCGGTCGGGTCGATGCCCGAGCGGGATACCGCGTCCCGGATGACCATGGCTCCCAGCTGCGGGGCGGTAAACGTGGAGAGGCCGCCAAGATATCGGCCGATCGGCGTGCGGACCGCGGAAAGAATGACGGGGGTCGTGCTATCGCTCACGTGGCACTGATCCGGTTCAGGTTCGCTGCGGCAAAGGTATTCCAGAACCGCGAGTTTGTCACCTTAACTGAACCTAGGGCTGGCTGAGGAAGTTCCGCTGACAGTTTAGTAGCATTCGCTTTGGAGGAGCCATTTGCCCTCCAGCCGCTGCAGATCGCTGCGTCACAATTGGATCCAGCATAGAGGCGGGCGCGATCTGACGCGGCCTTCAGGGCATATGGCTCCCCCTGCGCTCATGCAATTCCAGGTACCCGAAGACCTTCAGGCTGGAACTTCACTC
>DASRIN010000559.1:0-2986 GCA_035649975.1 Gemmatimonadales bacterium | reverse complement strand
CACTCGCGAGTCCATCGACCCGGTGCGGGTGGTGACCAACCGGTCCAGCGGCAAAATGGGCTATCGGGTGGCCGAGGCGGCGTGGGAACGCGGTGCCGAGGTGCTCCTGATCAGCGGGCCGGTGGCGCTGGAGAATCCGGTCGGCATAACCGTTCGACGGGTGGAGACGACCCAGCAGATGGAGGAGGCGGTCCGGGCCGCTCTGCCCGATGCTGACGTCCTGATCATGGCCGCTGCGCCGGCCGATTTCCGCCCCAGTGCTCCCAGTGAAGGCAAGCGCCCGCGGGTGGATGGTGCGCTTGCCGTTCCCATGGAGCCGACCGGTGACGTGCTGAATGCGACCCGCGGGCTGCGCAAACCCGGCAGTATGATCGTGGGCTTCGCCTTGGAGACCGGCGACGCGCTGGCCAAAGGCCTGGCCAAACTGGAGCGGAAGGGACTTGATCTGATCGTAGTGAACGATGCCCTGGAGCCGGGTGCCGGGTTCGAGAAGGATACCAACCGGGTGGCCATGCTGGGAAAGGATGGCAGCCGCCAGATTCTTCCGCTGCAGTCGAAGCGAGAAGTCGCCGATGCCATCCTCGACCGAGTGGAGCAAAGCCTTGGACGCTAAGTGGGAGCGCTACCTGCGACAGCAGGTGGAGCTCGGCGGCGCGGAGGTGGTATTGACTCGGGCGGTCAGTCGGTCAGTCGGTCAGTCGGTCGTTCCCGTAGATGATACAGTTATTGGCAAGGAGACCTCCCCTCCGAGTTCCCGACCGCCTGACCGTCTGACCGCCCGACCTACTGACCGCCCGACCGTCCGACCGTCCTGGCGAAAAGGCTGCCCGCCTGTTCCCGGCCCCGGGCTCGCCGTCGAGTCCCCGGAGCATGCTCTGTTGGGCGACGATCTTGTCGCTCTGAATACTCTGGAAGAAGTTGCGGAGCGGATTCGCACCACTCACTGCTGCGCCCTCTGTCCCCATCGGACCAATGCAGTTCCGGGGGAGGGAAACCCTGAGGCGAAGCTCTTTCTGGTGGGAGAGGGGCCGGGGGCCACCGAGGATGCGCAGGGTCGCCCCTTCGTCGGTCAGGCCGGGAGCCTGCTCAACGGGATTCTCGAGGCTATTGAACTCCCCCGCGACTCAGTATACATCACCAACATTGTCAAGTGCCGGCCTCCCCAGAATCGAAAGCCCTTGCCCGATGAGATCGCGGCCTGTATTCCATATCTTCACCGCCAGATTGAGATCGTCAAACCCAAAGTGATCCTGGCCCTCGGCGGCACTGCGGGCGAGACGCTGCTGGGGGTGAGGAAGAGCCTGGGAGAGCTGCGCGGTAAGGTGCACACGTACAACGGTATTCCGCTGATCGTGACGTATCATCCCGCGGCACTGCTTCGCAACCCACACTGGAAAAAGCCGACCTGGGATGACGTCCGTATCGCACGACAGCTACTCGACCACTGAGACGTACTCCGGGCGCACCGCGCCCTGGAGCCAGGAGGCGGAGCAGGCCGTCCTGGGGGCGATGCTGCTGGACCAGGATGCCGCCCTGCGAGCGGCGGAGCTGGTGGACGACTCCATGTTCTACCGGGAGGCGCACCGCCGGCTGTTCCGCGCCATGCTGGCCCTCACCGAACAGCGCGTCGTCATCGATCACATTACCCTGCGCGACGAACTGCTGCGGCGGGGAGAGCTGGAGAGTGCGGGTGGACTCGAGTACCTGGCTGAGCTGGTCGACGCGGTGCCCACCGCGGCCAACATCGAGTTTCACAGCAAGATCGTCAAAGACAAGGCCATTCTCCGCCGGCTGATCGAGTCCTCCACCTCGATCATCACCGAAGCCTACGACGGTCACTCGACCGCCAACGATCTTCTCGACAGCGCCGAAGCCAAGATCTTCCAGATCTCGCAGCAGCGGGGCGACGAAGGCTTCACCCGGATCAAGGAGATGCTCTGGCCCACGATGGAGCGCATCGAAACGCTCCAGCGCAGCGGCAAAGCGATTACCGGGGTGCCCAGCGGTTTCGCAGATTTGGATGAGATGACATCGGGCTTTCAGGCCAGCGAGCTGATCATCGTCGCCGCCCGGCCCTCCATGGGAAAGACGGCGTTCTGCCTCAACGTGGCTACCCAGGCAGCGGTCGATGGGTTCGGCGTAGCGGTGTTCTCGCTGGAAATGTCCAAGGAAGCTCTGGTGCAGCGCATGCTCTGCGCCGAGGCGCGGGTGGACAGCCAGGCGGTCCGGCGGGGCACCTTGCGAGACCCCGACTTCACCCGTCTGGCTCGTGCCGCTGGCATCCTGCAGAGCTGTCCGGTGTGGATCGACGACTCACCCTCGCTCAGCCTGCTGGAAATGCGTTCCAAGGCCCGGCGGCTCAAGGTGGAAAACGACATCCGCCTCATCGTGGTGGACTACCTTCAGCTGATGAAGAGTCCGGAGTATGCCGAGAACCGGGTCCAGGAGATCTCGGACATCTCCCGCTCGTTGAAGGGACTGGCTCGCGAGCTGAAGATTCCGGTCATCGCCCTCTCGCAGCTCTCCCGTGCGTCCGAGCAGCGCGGCGGCGAGCGGCGGCCCATCCTCTCCGACCTGCGGGACTCGGGAGCCATCGAGCAGGACGCCGACATCGTCCTTTTCATCCACCGGCCGGAGATGTATCAGAAGGAAGACAGTGAGGGAAACAGTCTGGAGGGGATGGCTGAGGTGATCGTCGGCAAGCATCGGAACGGGCCGACCGGCTCGGTGAACCTGTACTTCCACAAACAGTTTACCCGGTTCGACAACCGAACCGAGCGAGAAGGGCCGGAGTAGGCTGTGGCTAAGCCCCGATCCATCTACCGCTGCACCGAGTGCGGGCACGAGCATCCCAAGTGGGTGGGTCGGTGCGAGGCGTGCGGGGCGTGGAATGCGGTCGCGGAGGAGCCGGCAGCTCCACGGGGCAGGGCAGCCAGCCTGCGGGGCAGGAAGGCGGTCAGGGGCGGAACGTCGGCAACCACGCCTG
>DASRIN010000558.1:0-6637 GCA_035649975.1 Gemmatimonadales bacterium | reverse complement strand
CCGGGCAACGGAGCTCTGGATGGGAACGCTCAGAGTGGTGCCATCTTGTTCGGTGTGTCGGTCAATCCGCTGGAACTCGAAATCGCCCATCAGCCGAAAGCGACTCGATCCGAGTCCGTAGGCAGCGCTCAGGCCCAGCTCCAGTCCAAACGGAGCCGAGCCGCCTCCAGTGAAATCGGTCCCCGCCACGTAAGCCGTTCGCAGGGCGACGTCAGCGCCGGGCGCAAGCGGGTAGGCTGCTCGCACCCCGACGGTGGCAGCACTGTACGACTGCGCCGCCCGCGATGGGGATGTCGCCCGCCTGAAGTAGCCGGCCTCCACCGATACCATGCTGATGGCCTTGAAGCCCGCACGGACGCTCAGCTGGTCCAGGGTAAACGACTCGAGCGGGCCGCTGTTGTCCCCCGAAGGCCCAAGCTCCAGGTGGGTGCCGTCAACCCGAAGGGAGAGTCGCCCTCGTTCGACCGACAGCGCCACCGTGGGGCCGGTCCCCTGGAAATGGAGAAAGGCCGCCTGCTCCCGGTAGTCCGCCATGGCGTAGCCGCCGGCCAAGGCAACCTGCTGTGCACTAAGCGGCGCCGCCCCTAATGAGGCGAGTAGCAGAGCGGGGAACCTGATTCTCACAACTTCTTTGTGCCTCGGGACTGGGGAATGACGGCGAGCTTCACCTGCCGGCGTCGGGTGGCGTTCTCCGCTGCGATCTCCGCGTTCCGGCGGGCAAGCTGCTCCCGAACCAGGCTGTTATAGAGAATGTTGGCGCGGGCGGGCACCGGGGCCGGCTTTTTCATGGTGGCCAGAAGGCCAACCAGCGCCGTTCCACCGCCGATAGCCAGAATCTCTCGCCTGCCGCCTCCACCCAACTTGGAGCTCTCCAGCGCCAGACTTCCACCGAGCGCCACCGAGGTGGCCGTAAGGGCAAGCCCGACAGGCTTCCAGCTCCGAGGTGGGACGACGGTCTCCGGCAGCAAGTCGTATCCTGGAAGGCTGGTCAGATGGGCCAGTGTGTCGACTGCCCCGGGATCGATCCGCACCGGAAGGGACGCCGCGTAGCTGTCCCGGCCGGCACTCGCCTCCACGATCAGACGGTAGTTTCCTTTGACCGGCGGCTGTCCATTGGAGAGGAGACCGTTCCACTGGAGCCGGACCGGTCCTTCCGCCATGGCCGAGTCCACCGTGATCTCGCCACCCGGGCCGACCAGCCGAGTGCGCAGCCGGGCCGTCCGAGTCACCGTGAAGCGAATAGGAAGGGCACCAAGGCCGGCAATGAATTCAGCCGTGTCGGCCCGCAGATCGCGCAGCACCAGCACCTGCGCCAGAGCGAGGGCAAAGGCACTAGTGATCTTGGGCGAGATCCGGCCCGCATCGAGCGCCCGATCAGGGTTGAGCAGCAGCGCCTGCTTGAAGGCCTCAGTGGCCTGCCTGGTACTGTCGAGCGAGGCGTAGGAGAAGCCCAGCAGCTCGTAGGCTCTGACCTGATCCTCGTGGCTCAGTCGCTCCCGGGCAGCCTGACGGGCCAGCGTGATAGCCTGAGAGTAGGACAGTCCGTTGTAGGCCGCGCTGGCCCGGCGCAGGGTCGAATTGGTCTGCGCGCACAGCGGTGAGCGGTATCCAATCAGTGGCAGGACCAGGACCAGTACCGCGGCCAGGAGCAGACGCCGCATCATGGCGGTCCGGCCGGCTCGAGAATGTATCGGCGGCGGATGGGATTCGGCCCGCTGACCACGATGGTCTCGAACTTGGTGCGATATCCCTCCTGCTCGATTCGGATCCGATGAGTACCAACCGGGAGGGGATAGTCGGCGATAGGTGTGGGCCCAATCTCCTTGTTTCCGAGGAAGAGCGTGCCCCAGGGCTCTGAAGCCACCGTCAGCAGCCCGTACTCCTTCTTGGCGGCCTTGGGTTGTCTGGTAGCACCGGCCGGCTCGGGCTCACTCCGCTCGCTGGGCCTGGCCATGGTCGGTCCAGCCCCCCCGGTGGGACTTGGCTGCGGGGGCGGAGTCTGGATTGGCGTGACAGCAGCAGGACTGGGGCGTGATGGAGCCGGCGGTTCCACCCTTCTATGCGGTTCCACCCTTCTATATGGAAGCAAGGCCGCCCACGCCGCCCCGCCGATTGCAACGGAGAGCGCCAAAGCCAAAAGGCTGCGCTGGACGATCTTCCTTTGCCTGACCTTGCTGCCCGTGCGCGAGCCGGGCTTGGTCCCCGGTCTTACCGGCGTGCTCACGACCGTGCGGGGGCCGGTCCGCTCTCCGCTCACTGCGGCGGCGAACTCCTCCATGGTGGGAAAGCGACGTTCCGGCTCCTTCGATAGCGCCCTATCCAGCGCGGCGCACAGGTCGGCCGGGGCGTCGGGGCGAGCTTCGAAGATCCGGGGCGGTTGCTCGAATACGTGCTTGTACAGAATGCTGTGAGACGAGCCGTCGAACGGCTGTTTCCCGGTGAGCAGGTGATGACCCACCACACCCAGCGAGTACTGATCAGCGCGGCCATCCACTTCCAGTCCCTTGGCCTGCTCCGGTGCCATGTAGTGCGGCGTGCCGATGATGTTGCCCGTGCCGGTCAGACCTGAACCGCCCTCCAGTGCCTTGGAGATGCCGAAGTCGGTGAGCACTACCCGTCCGTCGGTCTCGAGCATGATATTGGCCGGCTTCACATCGCGGTGCACGATGCCCCGCTTGTGGGCGTGGCCCAGGGCCAGCGCTGCTTCCCGGAGAATCCGACGGGCAGTCTCGAACGAGACCGGCCCGCTATCGATCAGCTGATCGAGGGAGTTCCCGGTGACGTACTTCATCACGAAGTACACCAGACCCGCTTCGCTCTCGACCCGATAGATCGGGATGATATTGGCGTGGTCCAGCTTGGCCGCGGTCTTGGCCTCCTGCTGGAACCGGGGGATGAGCTTGGGGTCGTGCGAGAGCTCCGGAGGCAGCACCTTGATTGCCACCTGCCGCTCCAGGGCCAGGTCCTGGGCCAGAAAAACGACGGCCATGCCACCCCGCCCCAGCAGCTTGGTGATCTCGTAGCGACCCTCCAGCGTGGCCGCGAGTCGCTTCCTCAGCTCCTCAGTGGGCTCCGGAGCGCAGACGTGCTCGCTCTCGCCGGAGGGCGTACCGCAGTTCGAGCAGTAGCGGCCGTCGACCGGAAGCGGCGTGTGGCAGCGAGCGCACTCGTTCACCGGCTTTTTCACGGGCGACTCCGGCCGGCATTGCGGGACAGGGACGGACTCAGCGAGACCTGGAACCCGGCCGGCAGGGCGCAGGTAGTGCCGACCGCCGCGCAGAGCGAGTAGTTGATCGGCCGCCCAGCGAAGTCTGTCACCACCGCGTAGTACTCTCCGGGGTCGAGGAGCACGGTTAACGATTCGCTGGAACCCTTGGTACGAGCAGACCCGCGGACGTCGAGCGGTGACCCCGCAACCGGGATGCCCAGCAGGTAGAGGTCAATGTCCCCAGCTCCCAATGCACTCGCACCCACCCGGGGAGCGGTCTTGAGAGTGACTATCTGAGGGAGCGCCCCCGGCACCCGGAACCGGATCCAGTCCACGTCATGCGGGTTGTCGATGGTCAGGGCTTCTGAGTAAGGAGTCGCGAGATCGACCCGAGTCGCGGGATCTGCGAAGTTGCGGTCGGCAAACTCGCAGTTGTCGTTCTCCTCCAATCGATCGGGGCCGATGGAGGGATCGCTGGTGACATAGCCATCCAACACCGCAATGCCGTATCGCCCGGAAAGGACAAAGAGCGAGACCATGTCCATGGACCCTGGCGGCAGGTTGCGCAGGGCCACGATCAGCGAATCGGAGGGCTGCTGCTCGACCTTGAACGCGTGGTCCTTGCAGTAGTACAAGCCCGATCCAATGGTCCAGCCTGGCGTGGCGACCGAATCGGCGTTCGTCACGGTCGATCCCAGAAAGGAGAAGTGGCTGTTCTTGAGCCCTGGGGCGACGAAGATGAAGGTCATGTCGCTACCGGCCGTGGTGCCGGTGAAGCGGTACCAGTCAATGCCGAGGGTGTCGTCTCTGCTCCGGCTTTCAAATGCCAGTGCCGGGTTGTAGTAGCGGATGGCGGGCAGGGTGGGAAACGGACCGGCGCTCAAGTCAATGACGTGGGGCGAGCTCTGGTTGGGCTCATGCAGATCCTGCTCGACCACGGTGATGGAATCCGGCGCGACCACAATCTGATTCGGGTTCAGTACGACCACCCTTCCACTTGTTGCTGGTGGAGGCACCCAGAAGCTGAACTGACCCACCCCGCCAACCCCCGTGGTGATCGAGAAGGTGTCGGGCACCAGCGCAGCTCCCTGGAGCGTCGCCAGGAAGAGCGAGTTCACGCCGACCCCATACATGGTCACCTTCTCGCCGTAATGGACCACGGCGGGGCGAACGCTGTCGATCTCCAGCGGATCGGAGACCCGCAGCGAAAAGGCTGCCGGCGTGGAGCCCTCAAAGCCGGTCGCAACCGCCCTGATCTCCACGATCCCCGAGTTCACACCGGTTGCGACGCTGGTGTTGTTGTCCTTGGCCGTCAGACTGGCCAAGGTCGGATCGTCGCTCGACCAGACCAGCTCGGCATTCCGAACCTCCACTGAATCTCCGGTTGAGGATCGGGCCCATACCCTGGCGGAGAGCTCGATCTGATCACCCCGAAGAACCACCGGACTGGGCGAGGAGATCGTGACGTAGGCCTGGTCCACGGCCTCCGTCGCATCGGAGCACCCGGACAGTCCCAGAGCTATAGCCACACACAGAACCCGTGAATCCATCGCTCTCCAGGCCCTGGAGGAGATGAGCCATGACAGACGCCCTCTGGTAAATCCCGGCACCTTCTGGCGGACTCCACGAACGGAGCGTCCGAGCCAGCGGTGAGGATTACCTGAGATGTCCATTTTGAAAGGAGTTAGACCACTTTAGGCGGGAGGGTTGGCAAGGCCCGTGCCCCGGAGCTGGAGGACTCAACGCCGTCTTTGAGGTCGCAGCTCGTACTGCCGGCTGACTGACCGGGTGCCCTTGATGACGATGGTCTCGGCGACCGTGCGGTAGCCCTTCTGCTCCAAGCGGAGCCGGTAAGTGCCGGGTGTGACACGGCGGCTGAGCGGAGTTCGCCCTACTCTGACGCCGTCGATGTAGAGAGCGCCTGAAGGAGTTGAGCGCACGCTGAGGGTGGCCCGCTGGATCACCTTCTGCGCCATTGCGGGAGGAGGAGCGCTTGGGCGACTGGCAAGGCTCTCCAGCCGGGGGATCCCGATCAGCACTGCTGCAACCAGTGCGACGAGCGTACCCACGACTACCAGCACTCCCGAGCCGTGAGATCCGTCCGGATTCGCTTGCGCCGACGGAACCGTTGGCGTTCGCGCGACCATGGTGGTGGTACCCGACGATTTGGCCGAGCGCTCTCCGCTCACCGAGGCGGCAAACTCCTCCATGTTGCGGAACCGGCACCGGGGCGGTTTGGCCAGAGCCCGCTCCAGGGCGAGTCGGAGATCAGCGGGTGTATCGCGGCGGCGGTCGAGCAGCGACGGCGGTGATTCATGTACCTGCTGGTAGAGGATGCTGTGGGGATCGCCCTCGAACGGGAGCTTGCCGGTCAGGGCGCGGTAACCCACGATGGCCAGGGAATACTGGTCGGCGCGTCCATCGACCTCTTGGCCCTTGGCCTGCTCCGGCGCCATGTAGGCGGGCGTCCCGATGATCGTCCCGGTGCCCGTTATCTGGGTGGTACCCTCCAGCGCCTTAGAGATACCGAAGTCGGTCAGCACCACCCGGCCCTCGGTGTCCAACATGATATTGGCCGGCTTCACGTCGCGGTGAACCACTTGGCGGCGGTGTGCGTGCCCCAACGCAAGGGCGGCCTCCCGGAGGATGTGGCGCACCTGGTCGACCGGGAGCCGGCCCCGCTCCAGGACTTCCTCCAGCGACCTGCCGGGCACGTATTTCATCACGATGTACACCAGTCCCGCTTCGTTTTCGACTCGGTGAATCGGGATGATGCTGGGATGGTCCAACCGTGCCGCGGTCTTGGCCTCACGCTGGAATCGAGTGATCAGCTGCCCGTCGCGCGACATGTCCGGCGGCAGCACCTTGATCGCTACCTGACGCTCCAGCACCAGGTCCTCTGCCAGAAAAACAGCCGCCATGCCACCCCGGCCCAACAGGCGGATGATTTCGTAGCGCCCTTCCAGGGCACGGGTGAGCCGTTCCCGCAGTTCGTAGGTGTAGTCAGGTGGGCAGTTCGCGCAGTGCAGATCGTCCACCGGAATCGGCGTGTGACACCTGGGACAGCTGCTCACCAGTGCTCCGGTAGCGGGGAGGTCTGGTAATTCCCGGCATCTCTGGCGGACTCCCGCAGCCGTACGGCGGCCTCGGTTGGAGCCTCTGTCAGAGATCGAGCAATTACGAGGGGTTAGGAGCTTCGGCGGGTCCGCGCGGCAAGGCTTATGCCCGGGATCACTGGTTCACTCGTTCGAGGTACACCGCACCACCGCCGACGTTGCCGATCACGAGGTCCAGATCCCCGTCGCGATCGAAATCGCCGGCGGCAGGTGCCGCCAGTGCCGGCACCGACGGCAGGGTAATGCTGTCCCGCACGAAGCGGGGAATGTTTCGGGTACCCCGGTTCTGATAAATTGTGAGGCCCTCCAGTTC
>DASRIN010000557.1:0-2498 GCA_035649975.1 Gemmatimonadales bacterium | reverse complement strand
TGGAGTCGAATCAGGAGTTCGCGGTCTGCTACGCCGATTTGGATCATTTCAAGGAATTCAACGACCGCTACAGCTATTACGAGGGCGACCGCGTCATCTACATTCTGAGCCGCATTCTGCACGATGTGGTGAAGGGGCTGCTCGGACCCCGCGGCTTCGTCGGCCACATTGGGGGAGACGATTTCATTTTCATCATCCCGGCTGGGGATATCAGCCCGGTGTGCACCGAGGTGCTGGGAGTGTTCGACTCCCTGATTCCGCTTCAGTACAATGATCAGGATCGACGGGCAGGGTACTTCTTCGGCAAGGATCGCCGGGGGCAGCTCCACCGGGTCCCTCTGATGACATTGTCGATCGGAATTGTCACCAACCGGCATCGCCGGTTTGCACATCCAGCCCAGGTCAGCGAGCTTGCCACTGAAATGAAGAGTTACGCGAAAACGCTTCCCGGCTCGGTATTCGTGGTAGACCGCCGTCATGGGTCCGACGGTGAGGATCGGTCCGGCTCGGCCGCCCGCGAGAAGCCCAGAGGAGCGTGAGATGAACGTTTCCTGTCCCAACTGTGCCACCGTGTACCGCGTGGATCCGGCCAAGATACCAGTCGGAGGCGTCCGAGCCCGGTGTAACGTGTGCAGCGCCGTGTTCGCCGTGCGCCGAGAGGGGGAGGCCCCGGCGGTTCCCGCTCAAGCTCCGGCTCCGGTCCTGCGGGAGCCGGTAGCGGCCGCTGCCGCACCGCCGCGGGCCGAGCCGCCCAGGCCCCAGCCGGCGCCGGAGTCGCTCCGCCCCGAGCCACCTCGAGCCACCCCCCGTCCGGCTGCGCCGATAGCCAGTCCAGCTGCGCCGCTAGCCAGTCCGGCGAGCCCAGCGCCGGCGGCACCTCGACCCGCGGCTCCTCCTCGTCCGGCTGCGCCGGCTGCGGGGCCGGTGGCCCGGCCAGCCCCGGCAATTCCTGCTTCGCCCACGCCAGCCGCCCCCGCGTCTCGCCCCGTGGCCGCACCGCCACCGCCGTCCACGCCCGCGGCGCCAGCTGCACCTCGGCCGGCGAGTCCGGCGGCTGCCGGTCCCGCGGCCCCCAAGCCGGCCCCACCCACACCATCAGGGAGCCGCCCGACCAATCCGTTTCTGTCCCAGGATCCTTCCCTCAAAGCCCGGCGGCTCGCGCGGGCGCTCATCTCCGACATGGTGGTGTATCATCCCGGGAAGCGTCAGGAAGGGCTGCGGGACGGAACACTGAAGGATCTGTTCGAGGAGGAGATCAAGAAGAGCTGGGAGGAGTATGCGGAGCAGGTAGGCCGGGAAGTGGCGGAATCAACGCCGTACTTTCGCGAAGCGCTGAACGAGATCCTGGCTGGAGGGCGGCAGATCTTCTGAGCGGTTTCTCTCCTCCTGCTTGGTACCCCCGTTAGATTTCAGCTCCTCATTCCAGGAGCGATGTCCATGTCCGAGCTGGTAGACCGCCTCACCGATCTGCAACGCCGAGTCGCTGAACTTCGAGACTTTCTTTGACTTGCCTGGCAAATCCGAGCGGTTGAAAAGCCTGGAGGCCCAGCAGGCCTCGCCCGGCTTCTGGGCCGACCCCGAGGCGGCGCGGGTCTCGGTGCAGGAGATCAAGACCCTCAAGAACTGGCTCACTCCCTACGAAAATTTGGAACAGAGGCTGCGGGGAGCGCTCGAGATGGCTGAGCTGCTCGACGCCGAGCCGGACGACGCGCTGCAAGCCGAGCTGGTTCGCGAAGCCGACGAGGTGGAGACGGCCACCGAGGCCTATGAGCTGCAGGCCATGCTGCAGGGGCCGGAGGACGCGCGCGACGCACTCCTTACGATCCATCCAGGTGCCGGTGGGACCGAGTCCCAGGACTGGGCCGAAATGCTCATGCGGATGTACGTCCGCTGGGCCGAGCGGCACGGCTTCGAGGTGTCGGTGCTGGATCTGCTTCCCGGGGAAGAGGCCGGAATCAAGTCGGTTTCGATCGAGATCCGAGGGCAGTACGCCTACGGGTACCTGAAGGCGGAAAAGGGAGTCCATCGTCTGGTGCGTATCTCGCCCTACGATTCCCAGGCCCGCCGGCATACCTCGTTCGCCTCGGTGTTCGTGTATCCCGATATCGACGACAGCATCGAGATCGATCTTCGCGACGAGGACATCAGGATGGACGTGTTTCGGGCCTCGGGCGCAGGCGGACAACACGTCAATAAGACCTCGTCGGCGGTGCGGCTGACCCATATCCCAACGGGTACGGTGGTGTCCTGCCAGCAGGAGCGCAGCCAGACCAAGAACCGGGCGACGGCGATGAAGATGTTGCGAGCCGCTTTGTACCAGCGGAAGTTGGAGGAGCAGGAGGCGGCGCGGGCCGTGATCGAGGCGACCAAGACCGACAACTCCTGGGGCAACCAGATCCGGTCCTACGTCTTCCAGCCGTATACCATGGTCAACGACCACCGAACCGAAGTGAAGGTGGGCGACGTACAGCGGGTGATGGACGGCGATCTGGACGAGT
>DASRIN010000556.1:0-4824 GCA_035649975.1 Gemmatimonadales bacterium | reverse complement strand
GAGGGCTACAGCAACGCCGACTTCGGGATCCGGATCCGGGCCACGTACAACTTCGTATCGGAGATCCTGCAGCTGGCCGCCGAGCAAAAAGAAGTGATTCGGCGCCTGGTCCAGGCCTCCGATGGCCTGAGAGCTGATTCGGTTGCGGTCCGGTCCCGCCTCGCTCCTCCGCGGACACTGCCGGTCATCGCTGAACTGACCCGGGATGCAGGTGAAGGGTCGGGAGGCTACGCCCGCCGGCAACGCACCGGGGTGTACCGCGCCATCCGCATGCCGGTATACGACCGGTTCACCGCCGACCGCAGTGTCTCAAGACCTGCTGGGTACCTTCTGCCCGCTCGGTTCTCCAGGCTGGTGGCCCTGCTCCGCCGCCATGATGTTGCGGTGGAACGGACGACGGGACCGTGGCGCACCCGGCTGCACCTATTCGGAGTAGAAAAGGTCCAGAGCGACTCCCTCTTCGAGGGGCATAGGCCGGTACGGCTAGAAGGGCGATGGCAGCCGGAAAGCGTCGACAGCCTGGTCCCGCAGGGAGTATTTCTGGTCAGGACCGACCAAGCTCTCGGAACTCTGGCAGTGTATCTGCTCGAACCTGAATCGGAGGATGGATTCGTGACCTGGAACCTGCTGGATCGCGAGCTCAGGGCCGGATCCCGGTACCCCATTGCCCGGGTGGAGTCGCCCGCCACCGTGCCGCTTACTGCGGTTCCATAGGCCCGGTGCCGCCGTGGTAAATTCCAGTCTGCCGAACACCCCATTTCAACCAGAGGACGCTGTTGCCATGACCGCAGGAACTGCCGCCCACACCCGGTCGATGATTCACTGGCTCTGGGACTGGACCAAATCGATCGTCGTTGCTCTGGTGGTCTGGTTCTTTCTCCGAACGTTCCTGGTGGAGGCCTTCCGGATTCCGTCCGGCAGCATGGAAAACACGCTCCTGATCGGCGACTTCCTGTTCGTCAACAAGGCGCTCTACGGAGCCGAGGTGCCGCTCATTCACGCCCGCCTCCCGGCGGTTCGCGAGCCCCGGCGGGATGATATCCTGGTGTTCGATTCGGTAGAGGAAGAGGGGCTCAAGGTCGTGAAGCGCCTGATCGGCATGCCGGGAGATACCCTCAGCATGGAGAACGGCGAGCTCTTTCGGAATGGTCACCGGGTCCAGGAGCCCTATGCGGTTCACTCCGACCCCACCCGCTCGGAAGACCCGATCCAGCGCGCCAAGATGCGGGAGTGGCAGTTGCCGCACCTGGTCAGTCGGGACCCCGCCACCTATCAGCCGGATCTGCAGGAATGGGGTCCCATCGTAGTGCCACGGGACTCGTTCTTCATGATGGGCGACAACCGGGACAGCTCCTACGATGGTCGATATTGGGGGTTCCTCCCCCGCACGAACGTGCGAGGCAAGCCGCTCGTCGTCTACTTCAGCTACGATCCAAGCAGTTGGCGAGCCCTGCCCTTCCTGACCGCCGTTCGGTGGGGACGGTTGTTTACGTCGCCGGAGTGAGAAGAACGGACCTTCCCGTCAGGTCGTATGGGAGTGCCGGGGGGATTCGGGAAGAGACGAGCGGCTGAGAGTGCGGGGTATGTAGGCTGCGATCCGACCACAGGTGGTGCAGTGCAGGGTAACTCGACCGCCAGGAGCGTCTTCGGAGCTGGAGCGTTCCGGGGTTCTGTCTACCGCGAGGGAACTACAGGAGGGACAAACCAGAGGCTTCTGGTCTCGGTCTGCCGCGATCAGGATGAGCGCCTCGGGCGCTCGGTATTCCTTAATGCCCCGACGCCCCACAGCCGGTCCTTCCAGCGGGTTTGGGTGGCACGAAACTGGCTAACCCGCCACTCTCAATGTATGGAAAATTCTAGTTCCGCGAAAGCATCCGCGGACTTTCGAGGAGTGTAGATGCAGCAGATCCGCATGATTCTCGCGAGCGTGACCGGCCTGCTTGTCCTGGCCGTTTCCCCGGCCCATGCCCAACGGCTTCACGACATCAGAATCGAAGCCGACGCGGAGAAGGAAACCTATCGGTTTACACCTCCGCTCATTACGGCACGCCCGGGCGACGTTCTCCGCTTCCGGGCCGGAGGTGGGGTCCCCCATAGCATTGTATTCGAGGGAGCCGGTCTCAATGAGGCTACCCGCGAGGCCCTCAACGGAGCTATGAACCGTCGAACCGCCGATTTGAGCAGCCCGCTGCTCACCTCGGAGGGCGCCGAGTACCGCATTGTCGTACCCCGAATTCCCCCCGGCATCTATCAGCTCTACTGCCTTCCCCACCGGGCCTATGACGAGCGGGCCCAGCTCCGAATTACGAAGTAGCAGTTCATACTACTAGCGCCGCAGTGTCTATGGTGTGAGAATTCCGTCCCCAGTGGCAATCGCCCGGGTGAGGCCGGCGATCGGTCGTTCGGTTCCTAGTTCGTTAGCAGGAGGTCCCCAGTGGTATCGGAGCTCGGTGGTTCACAGATCTCAACTCTGTTGGAAACGCTTCCTGGCATCGCCAACGTCCTTCGGAGCCCGGTGGCTGATGCCCTCGGGAGTATCATCCGGGCTGCGGCTCGGGTCGGGGAGTTCAACGTGGCAGACGCCGAAGAACTGATTCGATACGCCACTCGGCGGGGTCTGCTGGGGATGGAAGAGGGGGACCGGATCCTGGCTGAGGTCCACGCGGCAGAGCAGAAGCGGCTGGACAAGGCTGCGGACCGAGAGCGGAGCCAGCGGGCCAAGGCGCGGGCTAAGGGCAAGCCGGTCAAGCGCATTAGTCCGGCCAAGGCGATGAAGAAGCCGGTAAAGGCTCGCCGCAAGAAGTAGCTGCGGGGGCTAGGTCTTGAAATCCTGCATCAAGGCGGTCAGGCGAGTGGCACCCTGGAGCAGGTCTCCGGCAGAGGCGGCCATCTCTTGAGTAGAAGCGGTTTGCTCTTCAGCGGCGGCGGTGACCTGCTCACTGGCTGAGGCATGCTCGCTGGCCGCCTGACTTACTTCCTGAGTCCGCTCTCCCAATTCCGTTACAATCGTTCGATTGGCTTCGGCTTCCCGTACCACCTCTCCTGCGGCGGTGTGGACTTGCTGTACCGCCGCTGCGATCTCTTCCAGCGCTCGAGCCGCCGCCTTCGCCACCAGCTCAATCCCCTGCACCCGGGCTGAACCTGCATCCATGGTGGTAGAGACCTCCCGCACCTGACCCCTGATGTACTGGACGGTCTTGGCCACCTCTTCCGCTGCACTGGCGCTGGAGTCGGCGAGCCGCCGGACTTCCTCCGCCACGACAGCAAATCCCCGCCCATGCTCCCCCGCCCGCGCCGCCTCGATCGCCGCGTTGAGTGCCAACAGATTGGTCTGGGTCGAGATCTGGCGGATGAGATCGATGAACGCGGTAATCGGCTCTGAGAGCCGGGTCAGCTCCTGGACCTGGCGGGCCGACGTCGCGACGATCTGCTGGATGTCCAGCAGGGTCTGGCCAGCCGCGGCCACATCCGATTGATGCCGGGCAGCCAATTCGCGGATCCGATCTCCCAACTCGACCATCTTGGCCGACGCCGTGGCATTAGTCTCTGCGATATGGCGGAGGCTGAGCAGCAGTGCATCAGCCTTCTCCATCCCCCGCACCTGCTGTTCCGCACTGGATGCGATCTTGACCATGGCAGTCGAGATCTGGCCACTACTCGCGGCGAGCTGCTCACTCATGGCCGAGAAGTCGGTGGCGCTGTTGCCGATCTGGCTCGCTTCCTTCACGACCGAGACGACGACTCCGCGGAGGCGTCCGGCCATGCTGTCCATGGCCCGGGCCAATTGCTCCAGCTCGGTCGGCATTTTCCCCAGCTGTACCCGACGCAGGTCGCCAGCGCCAAACCGGTCTGCGGCCCCGACCAGGCGTCGCAACGGGAGATCCACCCAGCGGACGGTCTGCACCGAGGTCATGGCGCCGAGCGCCAGGGAGGCGCAGAACAGGAGCCAGAGCAGTGAGCGGCGCTGCTGCGCCTCCCGCCGCAACTCGGTGGCTCGCACCATTGAGCGGTTGGTCTGCGCCAGAGCCAGTGCCCGAACGTCACCCAGGAGAGTGTCCGATGGTGCTCGGGCTCGTTCGGCCTCGCGTTTGGCATCCTCGACGCGGCCCAGGTCGGCCAGCGCATGAGCCATCGCGTAGTTCACCTCCAACTGGGCTTGGTTGGAGGCAATCTTGTTGACGATATAGCGATCTGAGGTAGTAAGAGCTCGCAGAGTTCGATAGCGACGGTGATAGACGTAGGCTGAGTCGCCTTCATCCCGGAAGCGACGCCGGGCGGCCTCGGTGGGTTTCAGGAGGTACTGTTCTGCGGAGCGAACCTCGCCGCTCAGCGACGCGATCAGACCGTTGCTGAGATCGGTGGTCTCCAGCAGCAGCGACAGCTCCTGATCGACCGACCGATCCAGAGAGCTGATGGAGTTGACTCCCAGCAGGGCAATGCCGGCCACCAGGACCAGGAGTACTGCCATCCCCCACATCACCCGGCTGCGAAGACTCTGCAGCATTTTCACCGGGTCCTCGCGAGGTGGACACCGCCGTCCTGGACGATGCCGATGTACACGGCCTGATTGGGGACGTCGCCCCGGATATCAAAGGCCACCGTACCGGTGACTCCCCGAAAGGGAGCGTCCTGGCTGCCGATGCGGGCCAGTGCGCGGCGCACGTCCTGCCGCTTGGGCCCGGCCTTGGCAATTACGTCGCGAAGCAGGTAGACGGCATCGTAGGTCGCTGCTGCGGGTTGGTTGGGCAGTCCGGCACTGGGGTACTTCTTGCGATATGCCTGCAAGAACGCCCGGTTGGCCGGGGTGTTGAGGGTGGGCAAGTA
>DASRIN010000555.1:0-2777 GCA_035649975.1 Gemmatimonadales bacterium | reverse complement strand
AGGTCTGGCAGACCAAAGCCGGAGCCCGGCGGATGGCCGAGCTGACCGCTCAGCACATCGGCGACAGTCTTGCGATTCTGATCAATTCGATCGTGGTCGCGGTCCCCATGATTAAGGAGACCATCAACCCCGGAACCCAGGCGCCAAGCGACATCGGGGTTCCTCTGCAACCTAAGGAAGCCAGCCAATTGGCTCAGGCCGTGTCGCGGACCTGGCCAGCGCGAGACCGGAAGTAACCCCATCCCTCCTGTGTCTCCGCCTCTGACCTGCCCGTCTCCCTGAACAGGTGACCGGATCTTCGGTCCCCCTCGCGTATCGGCGTCGAAGTCGTTCGCTCCCCCCCAGCAGCGTTCCATACCGCCGGACAGGCCACTCATGCCGGAATCGTACGTGGAACCAGTGGCGCCGCTTAACGTAGATCCTGGTGTGAGGTTGCACCGGACTCGCTGGGGTGTTATGTCCGTCTCTCCCGCCGCCGGCCTCGCAGGGGCCGCAGTTTCCGGGGCGATCCCGCTCCTGCCGGGCCGCCAGCCGATTGCTTGGACGCTGGTGGTCGCCGGCTGGACGCTTGTGGGTCTGGGATACTTCACCTCCCTCCTCTCGGAGCCGGTTCCAGCCGGAATCGCGCCGGTCGCCTGGACCCGGCTGCTGGCGCTCGCGCTCGGCACCGCCTGGATCTGGGCCGCACTCACTCCCCCGGTACTTTGGCTCACCCGCCGCGCGAGCTTTGCGCCCGGCCAGCGACCCTATGGCATCCTGATTTTTTCCGCCGCCGGCGCCCTTTTCTTTCTGGTGTCCGGGGCGTTGGAGTGGCTTCTCGGTGTGGCGACGGGAACTGCAAGCTGGAGACAATTCTGGTCGACCCTCCTCACCGAGTGCGTAGACACCAGGCTGCTGGCCTTTCTGGCTATCGTGGCGTTGGGCTGGTCCGCCCGCTATTTCGCGCTCTATCGCACTCGTCACCTGCATGCCTCTGACCTGGAGACCAGGCTGGCCAAGACTCACCTGCAGGTGCTCAAGATGCAGCTGCAGCCACATTTTCTTTTCAATACCCTCAATACCATTGCCGAGCTGGTGCACACCGATCCTGAAGCGGCAGATCAGATGATTACCCGGCTCGGCCGGCTGTTGCGGCTCTCACTGGATCACGCCAGCCATCAGGTGATTCCTCTTCGGCAGGAAGCCGACATTCTCCGGATCTACATCGACATCGAGCAGGTGAGGTTCCAGGATCGCTTGCAGGTAGTCTGGGACCTGACTCCCGAGACTCTCGACGCAGCGGTGCCGACGCTGCTCTGGCAGCCGGTGCTGGAGAACGCCATTCGTCATGGGGTCACTCCCTTGGCGGGACGTGGGCTGATCCTGATCGCCTCCCGGCTGGAGCAGGAGGACCTCGTGCTGGAGATCAGGGACAACGGCCAGGGTTTGCCCCCGGGTGGTGTCCCCCGCGAGGGCGTGGGGCTCCGAAACGTGCGGGAGCGGCTGAGTCAGCTCTATGGCGCCCGGGCTCGCTTCACCCTGACACCGGCGCTTGGTAGCGGAGCCGTCGCCATCCTGCGATTGCCCTTCATCCACTGCGAGGTCCCGCACACCCCGGTGCCGCTGTCCAAGTCTGAAGTGGAGGAGCTGATCCAATGACTCTGCGCGTCGTAGTGGCGGATGACGAGCCGATCGGCCGGCAGCGTCTGGTCCGCCTGCTACAGGCCGAACCGGAGACGGAGGTGGTGGCGGCCTGTGCTGATGGAGAGGAGGCGGTCGAGGCAATTCGGGAGCATGCTCCCGACATAGTGTTGCTGGATATCCAGATGCCTCAGCTGGACGGCTTCGAGGTCGTGGCCGCGCTGGGCGAGTCGCAACCGCCGGCGGTCATCTTTGTAACCGCGCACGACCAGTATGCGCTTCGAGCGTTCGAGATCCATGCCTTCGACTACCTGCTGAAACCGGTAGACCAGGACCGCTTGCGGGATGCCATCGGGCGGGCCCTCTCTCCCGGTAACCGTGCGCCGCAGGGCAGCACCACCCGCCGGATTCTCAGCCTGCTGGAGGAGCTGAATGCCCGGGAGCGGGGCCGGGGCCGGGATCGTTTGGTGGTCCGCACACCGGAGCGTGCCTTCTTCCTGCGGGCCGAGACGGTCGACTGGGTAGAAGCGGCGGGGAAGTTCGTCCACCTGCACGTGGGCCGCGCGGTGCACGCGCTGCGGGAGAGCATGGCGGAGCTGGAGCAGGAGCTGGACCCGGCCCGGTTCCTGAGGATCAGCCGCTCGATCATCGTCAACATCGATCGGATCCAGGAGATCCAGCCCTGGTTCCAGGGCGACTACGTGCTGATCCTCAGCGACGGCACCCGTCTCACCTCGACCCGCGGCTATCGGGACAACATGCGGCGGCTGCTGGGAAGGTCGGCGTGAGGGCGGCTGCTTACCTGCCTACCTGCCTGTTGGCGCTTTCGGCGTGCTTTGGCCCCCGGGAGCGGCTGGGAAAGGACTCGAACCCAACCCCACTGACGGACGGTTTCGAGCTGACCCTCAACAACCGTCACTGGCTCGACGTGAATGTCTTCATTCAACACGACGGGGAATCGTCGCGGGTCACGTTGGTGACTGCATCCTCGTCTCAGTCACTCATCCTGCCGCTCTGGATGTTGGGAGACTCGAGGCTGGTCCGAATCATCGCGGAACCGGTGGGAGCTCAAGACAGCTATACCACCGAGCTCCTGCGGGTCGATGTCGGCCAATCGGTGGAAGTCAACGTAGAGAGCACTCTCTCCAGATCTAATT
>DASRIN010000554.1:0-2306 GCA_035649975.1 Gemmatimonadales bacterium | reverse complement strand
CGGATGGTATACATGGTATATAGGAACCGTCGGGTGTGGCGCCGGCGTATGCCGAATAATGGTTCCAAGACGGCCGCTTCGCGAGAGCAACGACCGGGTTAGTCTATGGTGCGCGAGGTGGCTCCCAGAGCTCGAGGCGGTTGCCCTCGGGATCCATCACCCACCCGAACCTCCCAAACTCGGAGATCTCCACGCGATCGTCCACCTCGCAGCCTTCCGACCGCAGAGCAACGAGGACGGCATCCAGGTCCTCCACCCGGTAGTTGATCATGAAGGGCGAGGTCCCGGGCTCGAAGTAGGTCGTGTCGGCGGGGAAGATGGACCACGCTGTCGTCCCCTGACGCCCCGCCGGGCTGGCCATCATGGGATCGAAGACCACACCGCCCCAGTCTGTGATGGCCAGGCCGAGGTGCTCGCGATACCAGGCGCGCAAACGGTCGGCGTCGCGAGCCTTGAAGAAGATGCCGCCGATTCCAACAACTCGCGTCATGGTTCCCTCCGATACCAAGGCAGTCTGGCGGCGAGGCCGAGTGCGACGCCCAGCACCGCACCCCACAGGGCGCCATTGAGGCACAGCGTGAACAGGAGCACCGCCACGCCCTGGTACGTGCCCCCTTGCAGCCCCATCCACTCGAGCGCTGGCACCACCGCGAAGAGCGTAGGGAATCCCACCAGGAGCAGCGAGTACCCGAGTGACTTGTCGAAGTCCGTCGTCCCCACCACGCCGAGCGCAAGATAGATCGCAGCCAGGCACAACCCAGTCAGCAGGCCGATCCTGGCCCCCAGTAACGCCCGGCGCCCGATGCCTGGGTGCATGCACGTTCAGCCGGTGCCGGCGGACACCTCGATGAAGGTCCTATCGGGGAACCAGCTCATTCGAGAGCCGAAGTCCGACAGCCGACGATTCCACCGATGGTCCGGTACGGCACCCTGATCACCGTCCCAGCACGCGTAGAGCTCCAGGTTGCGGCAGGCTTCCAGAGCGTCGCTCAGATAGGCGTGCAGGCTCCGGAGCGAGGCTTCAGTGGTTTCCAGCTCCTCCGGATGAGCGGGATTGGCTTGGCCGCGGTCGAAGCCACAGCCGCACAGCGTGTGCGCGCCCACTCGGTACACATAGGACTTGCTGAACTGACCCCGGACCGGCTCCTCGCGCGGCGTCAGCTCGGCGACGTTGAATGCCGGAGCCTCGCGGTCGAATGGCTGCAACGGGAGCGGCTGATCGCAAGCGAGATAGAGTACCCAGCACATGCCACGAGCTCCCCTACGGACCCGCACGAATGTACGCCGTATCCAGTGGGATGAACCTCAGGTCAGGTTCTCCTGGATGAACCGCGGGCTGAGATGCACATCAACCTGGACCAGCGGCGCGTCTCCGATGCACCGGAAGCTGTGCACCTCGCCCGCCTTGATGACCAGGATGTCGCCCGCGCCCACCTCGAACTCCTGTCCCTCGACCACATACAGCCCTCGCCCTTCCCGCACGAACTGAACTTCGTCGTAGGGATGCCGGTGCGGGCCAGGCCCGTTGCCCGGCAAGGCGCGGAGCAAAAATGCCGAGATGCCGACGCCGCCGTGGTCGGCGCCGACGAACTGGTGAGAGCTGCCCTGAAAGGGCAGATCCTCCTGCCGGACTCGGTACATCGATCCTCTCCTCAATCCCAGCCCGTCGTTTTCACTTCCGCCAGCACGCCCTCCAGGTCGTCGAACGTCACCTTCTTCGGCTCCGCCCGCACCGGCGGCAGCTCGATCTCGGTCAGCGGCCCTTCCACCTTCACCCGGAACCGGGCGACCTGCTTCTTCTTCCCCAGCTCCAGCGTCACGGGCACGTACATCAGGAAGCTCTCCGGCACGTGCTCCTGCCGCACCCGCAGCCTCACCTTCCACTGCCCGTCGGCGGTCTTCTCGATGCGGTGCGCCACCCGGTAGGTCGGGAGCTCCGCCCCGTAGACGAACTGGTCGAAGAACCAGCCCATGTCGGTGCCGGCGTGCTTCTCCACCATCCGGCGGAAGTCTTCGGTGCTGGCTCGGCGGCCCTCGTACTTGCGGTAGAAGTCCTTCATCATGCCGGTGAAGCGGTCCTCCTTCATCGTCTTCAGGTCGAGCATGAGCACCCGCAGCATGTGGACCACCCAGGCGCCCTTCTGGTAGACGATCGTCTGGTAATCGTCGACATCGTCGTCCCGGCTCGCGAACACGCGATAGCCCAGCCAGATCGGCCCCGGCTGCGAGCCGCGCAGCAGGATGCTCGACTTCCAGTGGCGCAGCAGGTCGAAGTACTGCTCGTTGTCGCCCCGCAAGTGTTGGAG
>DASRIN010000553.1:0-2918 GCA_035649975.1 Gemmatimonadales bacterium | reverse complement strand
CCGACCGGAGGAGTACGGGACCGGGATAGCGACCACGTTCCGGATGCGAATGACAGCTGCCCCAAGACCGCGGCGGGGAAGATGGTCGATCCCTACGGGTGCTCGGCCGATCAGAAGGATGGGGATCGTGATGCGGTAAACGACCAGCTGGACCGCTGCCCCGACACCGGGGCGGGCGAGGGGGTCGATGCCGAGGGCTGCTCCGCCAGTCAGAAGGACGACGACAAGGATGGAGTGTTCAACTCGGTGGATCAGTGTCCCAACACGCCAGCGGGCGAGATTGCCAACGGCAGCGGCTGTGCGCCGAGCCAGCGGGATGAGGACCAGGATGGCGTCACCGACGCCAGCGATCAGTGCCCCAATACGCCGATCGGCGATGCGGTGAACGCGCGAGGCTGCTTCGCGGAGCGCGACTCGGACGGCGACAATGTGCCAGACCTCCGGGACCGGTGCCCCAACACCCCGCACGGTGTCACCGCCGACTCCAATGGCTGCACCATCGCCATTGCCGATGAGAAGGACACCGATGGCGATGGCGTGCCCGACCGGCGGGACCGCTGCCCCGACACCCCGAAGAGCGCCGCCGCGGACGCGAACGGCTGCACCATTGCGGTCGTGGACGACCGCGACACGGACGGAGACGGCGTGCCGAACGCCCGGGATATCTGCCCCGACACACCGAAGAACGAGGCGGCCGACGCGAAGGGCTGCACCATCCTGTTCCACAAGGGAGCCCGCAGCGTCATTCTCCGGGGCGTTACCTTCCGGTCCGGCAAGGCGATGTTGACCCCTGCCGCGCGCGCAATCCTGCGCGATGTGGCGAGCCAGCTGGTGGAGAACCCGCAATTCAAGGTTCAGATCTCCGGCCACACCGATAACACCGGCACCCGGGCGAAGAATTTGCGCCTGTCGCTGGCGAGGGCGCGTACGGTGGAGACGTTTCTGGTCGCCAACGGTGTTCCGTTCACTCAGATAAGTGCGAAGGGATTCGGACCCGACGTCCCGATTGCACCGAACAAGACCGCAGCCGGAAGAGCGAAGAACCGGCGGGTCGAGCTCAACCGGACCAACAGGTAGGTTCACCACAACTGACTCACCCCAGAAGCACCGAGGGCTCCACTAACAATGGAGCCCTCGGTGTCTCTGGGGGTAAAGCTCTCGTGGATCTATTGTGGCAAGCCTGACGTCGGCCAGGAGCCACCCAAGGCCTTGTATAACGCGGCGTACGCAGTGGCCGCGTCGGTTCGGCTCTGCGCCAGCTGATCCTGGGCCTCGAGCTGGGTCCGCTCCGCATCGAGCACCTGAAGAAAGTCGGCAACCCCACCGGTAAACCGGAGCCGAGCCAGGTTGGCCGCCCGCTCGCTCGCGGCCGCCGCCTCCTGCACCCGCTGGACCCGGGAGCGGGACGTCCGGTATGTCACCAGGGCCGACTCGATCTCCTGGAGCGCACGAAGCACCGTCTGGTTGTACTGCGCCTGCGCCTCCATCTCGCGGGCCTGCGACTGGTCTACTCGGGCCTTAACCCTTCCCAGGTTGAGCGCCGGCCAGGAAATCACCGGACCCGCCGCGTATCGGTACGAACCCTCTTTCGTCAGGCTGTCGAACGTCGTGGCGGAGTACCCGATGTTGCCGCCGAGCGTGATGCGAGGCAGGTAGTCGGCCTTGGCCACTCCGACCAGGGCACGTTGAACCGCCAGCTGACGCTCCGCGGTTGCGACGTCCGGCCGCCGGCGGAGGATCGAATCCGGTGTCTCCACCAAGGTCACCGCCGGAAGCGGCGGCAACGACGCAGCGGCATCCAGCTCTGCACCCACTTGCGCCGGCGGCCGACCCACCAGCACCCCGATCTGGTACTGCGCCTGGCGAACCTGCGCCTCCAAGAGAGGTACCGAGGCCAGGGTAAACTCCAGCTGGGCTCGAGCTCTTTCGGTGTCGAAGGCAGTCCCCCGTCCTGCATCGAGACGCTCCTGAGTCAATTGGAGCGTTCTCCTCTGGTTGGCCGCATTGCGCGTGGCAACGGCAAGCCGCTCCTGAGAACCCCGCAGCTCAAAGTAGGCCCGCCCCAGCTCGGCCGTGAGCGAAACCCGAATATCGCGCAAGCTTTCCGCGCTCGCTTCCACGAAAGCTCCCTGAGCCTGCACGTTGCGCCGGACCCGCCCGAACAGGTCGAGCTCCCAGAAAGCGTCGAACCCTGCATCCCAGATGTCCGCCGGGAATTCACCCGCCGCGACTGGGAAGTTCACGCTGGAAAGCCGCTGGCGGGTGTACCCGCCGGAGAAGGTCACGGTGGGCACAAAGTCCAATCTCGCCTCGCTCCGAGCTGCGCGCGCCTCGTGCAGGCGGGCCTGCGCCGCTTGGACATCGAGGTTGCTGCGATTGGCTTCGTTGATGAGCCGCGTCAGTACCGTATCCACCGCGTTGGGCAGAAATCCCGCCTCCACTGTGGGGGTATTCGCCGGAGGTTCGACTACGGTGTCGCGGGTTTCCCGGAATGCGGCAGGGAGCACGACCGCTGGTGCGCGGTATGCCGGTGCCGATGCACATCCGGCGGCCGTCAGCACAATCCAGGCAAACACTGTCGCCCTATGCATGTTTCGAGTCCTCCTCGTGAGCCGGCTGAACCACAAACTGCCGCGCCAGCCGGGTACGCCGCTCGACCAGCCCCTGGAGCACGACGTAGAACACTGGCGTGAGGACCAGCCCGAAGAAGGTAACTCCCAGCATTCCGGAGAACACCGCCACTCCCATCGCATGGCGCATCTCGGCGCCGGCACCACTGGAGAACACCAGCGGCAGCACGCCCATGATGAAGGCGAACGAGGTCATCAGGATGGGCCGAAGCCGGATGCGGGCAGCCTCCAGCGCCGAATCCACCACCGAGCGGCCCTGGAGGTGCAGCTCCCGGGCAAATTCCACAA
>DASRIN010000552.1:0-2730 GCA_035649975.1 Gemmatimonadales bacterium | reverse complement strand
GCTCTTTCGATTTGGCCTGGAGCGCCCCAGTCGCGAAGTGGTGGAGGAATTTCTTGGAGGGCCGGTGTCGCCGGCTGCACTGCTGGCGGACATACAGAGGATTGGCGGTCCATAGATGACGCGATACCGCTGGATACTGCTGGGACTGGCGCTGCTGGCCTGCGGTTCCGACAAGCCCGCCCGCGAGCTCAGAGTCTGCTCCGATCCCAACAACCTACCCTTCTCCAATCAGCGCGGCGAAGGGTTCGAGAACCGGCTGGCCCAATTGATTGGCTCGGAGCTCAACGCCGCCGTGCGCTACACCTGGTGGCCCCAGCGGAGGGGATTCATCCGCAACACCCTCGCCGCGGGCAAGTGCGACGTCATCATGGGAATCACCTACGGCGCGGAGCGGGTGCTCACCACTCGGCCGTATTACCGATCCAGTTACGTGTTCGTCTATCGAAAAGATGGTCACCTGAAAATCCGATCCCTCGACGACCCGGCGCTCAGGACCCTGCGGATCGGCGTCCAGCTGGTGGGAGACGACTACGCCAACACCCCTCCGGTACACGCATTGAGTCGTAGAGGAATCGTGGGAAACCTGGTCGGTTTCAGCGTCTTCGGCGATTACTCCGAGCCGAACCCTCCGGCTCGCATCATTGACGCGGTGGTGGCGAAAAAGGTGGACCTCGCCATCGCGTGGGGACCGCTGGCAGGGTATTTCGCCAAGCAGTCGGGAACGGACTTGGAGATCGTACCGGTGTCTCCGGCGGAGGACCCGCCCACGCTTCGTTTCGTGTTTGATATCTCGCTCGCGGTACGGCCGTCGGACCGGGCACTGCAGCAGGAGCTCGAACGGGTGCTGGAGAAGAAGGCCGGTGAGATCGATCGGATCCTTGCGGACTATGGCGTGCCCCAGTACCACACTATGGACTCGAGCCTCTCCCACTGAACCGCGCCAACCTGAAGAACTCGATGTCGTGGCGAGTCTCGCCCTTCTGGGCCAGGTCGGCCATGATCTCACCGACGACGCTACAGAACTTGTAGCCATGGCCGGAGAATCCGGCAGCCAGAGAAACCTCCGGGTGCTCCGGGTGAAGGTCGAGGATGAAGTGTCGGTCAGGGCTGTTGGTGAAGAGACTGGTCTTGAGCATCAAGGCGGGACCCGCCCCTTCCGGGAAGTAGCGCCTCGCAAACGACCGGAGTAATTCCTCGTCCTCCGAATCCGGCTCCCGCCTCGGCTGGTCGGGATCCACTACCTCGCCCCGGTGGTGATACTTCCCGAACTTGAAGCCCGGCACCAGGAAGCTGGGAAACCCGTAGAACCGGCCCTCGTCCACCTCCAGATTGAAGACTGGAAAGACCGCCGGCAGGAACCACTCCGGCCGACTGGGCTGGAGCCAGGCCAGGACCTGCCGCTCGGGAACGGCCAATCCCTGAACATCGGGAATCAGCTTTCCGGCCCATGAACCGGCACAGATCACCAGCCGGCCTGCCTCATAGCTCGCTCTCGTAGTGCGCACCCAAGCCCTTCCCTGAGCGACGCCCCAGTCGAGCACCTGCTCCCGGCAGCGCACCTCGGCACCGCGGGACTGAGCGCCCGCCGTGTGGGCCAGGTTGCAGCGCTCCGGCAGCAGGAACCCTCCCTCAGGCTGGTACAGGCACTGGGTCTCCTTGGGCAGCTGATAGCCAGGAAAGCGCCGGTGGAGCTGGGCGCCGTCCAGTACCTGGTGCTCGAGCCCGTGGAGCTCGCTCGACCGCAACGCTCCGCTGAAGATGGAACCACTGGCCGGGCCGGCATCGACGCTTCCAGTGATGTGAAGCAGCTGCTCGCCCGCCTCTCGCTCCAGGTCGCGCCAGAGCTCATACGAGCGGTGCAGCAGAGCCACGTAGCTCGGATGTTCCCAATAGGCCAGGCGGATGATGCGGGTGAGTCCGTGCGAGGAGCCGTACTCGTGCACCAGGTCGTAGCGCTCGAGACCGAGCACCCGAAGACCTCGGCCGGCGAGATGGAACAGCGTGGCGCTGCCCATCCCGCCTACTCCGATGACTATGACATCGTATGAGCTCAGAAGCGAACCTTTAGAATTCTCCCCGCGGTACCGACCAGCCAGCCCACCTCTTCATCAGCGAACGCGACGGCCCAGAAGTCTTTGACTCCGGGCAGCGTTTGCCATCCCGCCTCCCCTTCGCTGCTGGACCACGCCGCTCCCGCCGGCCCGGTGATCACGACGGTTCGTCCTCGACCCGGGACGTAGCTCAGGCCGAACACGGCGCCGTCGAAGGGAGGCGGCTTGACCAGGTTCCAGGTCCGACCGCCATCCTCCGAGATGGCAATGCGGTTGCGAGGGCGGGGATTGTCCGGATCCAAATCTCCTCCAGCTACGATCCCGCGAGACGCAGTCCGGAACGCGACAGTAAAGCCACCGGCGGAGGGGTTGGATACCAGGGGCGTGTTGAAAGCCCGCCAGGTCTTCCCGCCGTCACGGGTCGCCAGGATCCTGGCCCTGGAAGCGCCGCCCGTGGTGATCCAGGCCCGCTCCTCGCCCTGGGTGGCAACACAAGTCCCGCTGGCCGCGAACCCGAACTCTCCCTCCAGGGCCAGCGGGAGTCGGAAGGCAATACCGTCCCAGGTATGGCCGTCCTGGGTGAGCAGCACCGGGAAGCGCCCGTTGACCGGATCACTGAAGGCAAGTCCCCGCGTGGGGGTCCAGAACGCAATGCAATCGTAGAATGCGTTGATCTTTG
>DASRIN010000551.1:0-7840 GCA_035649975.1 Gemmatimonadales bacterium | reverse complement strand
TCGGCGTAGGAGTCCCAATTCCGGACGTGGAGCGGAATCTGATCCAACAGGTAGTGAAACAGCGGCCAGAGCACCCCGTTGGAGAAGCCCTCGTAATACCGGGCGACCTGGTCTCCGGTGAGGGGCACGCCAATCAGGCGCATCTCCGTGAGCTTCTGGTTCAGCTCTGATCGTTGGGAGGGCGAGAGCTCGTTATCCAGGGTCCCGGGCCATCCGATCCAGAGGCCGCCGGACTGTTCGTGCGACCGCAGTAGCCCGGTGGCTAACCCACCTGGGCTCTTCTGCACTTCGACGCCGTCATTGGTTGGGCTGACCGTGACCGGAAGGCGGTTGGCTACAATGAGGACCCGGGGCATTCGCTTCTCCTACCGCGGCCAGACCTGGTTACTGCGATCCAGATCCGGGAATTCCTTCTCCGCGTCCACCTCGATGGTGCGTACCGTCGGCTCGCGGGCAACCCGGAGAGAGGGACGGCGATCGCCCTGAAGCCACACCTCGACCGGCAGCGTGCGGTGCTCCACCTGGCCATTGATGCGGGTGATTGCCAATCGTACCGGCATCGGCGCCTTCCCTTCGTTGGCGATCACGATCTCGACCGAATCGCCCACTGTCCTGACCGTGTCGATCGCCTGGTCGAGCTTCCAGGTTTCGAAGAACCAGCCTCGCCAGAACCAGGACAGGTCCTGCCCCGAGACGTTTTCGAAGGTGTGGAACAGGTCGTACGGCGAGGGATGCTTGTAGGCCCAGCGGTGGACGTACTCCTTAAACGCCTTGTTGAACGCCTCCGCGCCGAGCACGCCCCGCAAGGCCACCAGGATGGTTGCCGGCTTGTAGTAGGCTGCAACGCCATACGCGGGATAGCTCGGGTATCGGTCGCCATGACGCATCAGCTCGACTTCGCTGCCCATTTCGGCAAAGTCGAGATAGTTCTTCCGGTTTCTCGCCTCGTCATCGAAGCCGCGGAAGAAATCCGCCATGGCCTGCGACTGATCGAACTGGGTCAGTCCCTCGTCCATCCAAGCGTAGCGCTTCTCGTCGGAGCCCACGATCATGGGGAACCACATGTGCCCGATCTCGTGGGTGGTCACTTCGTATAGTCCCAGGGTATCCCACTGTCCTCCGATGCAGGTCATCATCGGATACTCCATCCCCCCGCAAGACGTCGGTCCATCCACTGCCGTCATGTGAGAGTAGGGATAGGGCGCCAGGTATCGGGAGAAGAACTCGATCGAGTGGCGGCTGTAGCGTGCGCTCTGGTCCCAGTGACTGATCCGCTGTTCCGGCCGGTAGAAGGAATAGATGGCGGTGGTGTCCGGCCGGCCGTCGCCATTCGCATCCCCCACGACTGCGTTGGTCGCGTCCCACAGGTACTTGGCCGAGGCAGCCCAGCTGACGTCGCGCACGTTCTCCGCCCGGTAGCGCCAGGTGAGCTTTCCGTTGGTCCCCGCTGTGGTTGACACACCGGGCGACCGATCGGCCTCGGTAACCACGTGGACCACGTCGCCGCTGCGCGAGGCCGAATCCAGCCGGGCCCGGGTCTGGGCCGATAGCACGTCACCGGGGTTCTGCAGCTTGCCGGTGGCGTCGACCAGCCAACCCGCCGGTAGCGTAAGCGCCAAGTCGTAGTTCCCGTACCCCATGTAGAACTCGGCGTTCCCCAGATATTGATCGGTCTGCCAGCCGTTCACGTCATCGTACACTGCCATCTGGGGATACCAGTAGTTGATGTAATACACCTCGCCGTCCTGGCCGCCCCGCGGTGCCCCATCGGGGGGAATCCGGAGTTTCCAGGCAAACTCGAGAGCGGCGGAGCCGCCCGGTGCAAGAGGCCGGGGCAACCGGATCCGCATGATGGTTCCATCGATCTGGTACCCGGTGCCTGCTTCCTTTACCGGCTTGAGCTCCTGGCCCTGCGCGGCCACCCGGCTCAGACCCACGCCTTCCACTGCCCAGGGTACGTCGGTGTTATGCCGGGAGTTGGGCGCAAAGATGTTGTGCAGCAGCTGGACGTAGACCTGGCTCAGGGTATCGGGGGACCGGTTGTAGTAGGTGATGCTCCCCTTTCCGGTAAGTCGCTTGGAAGTCGGATTCAGCTCGGCCTCGAGTCGGTAATCGGCCCACTGCTGCCAGTAGCGCGGGCCGGGGGCTCCGCTCTGGGTGCGGGTTCCCAAATGAACCGCCCGCTCGTACGCGTCCGAGATCGGCACCTCCATGGCTGTCCGCCGGGATGAGGTACCCGCGGTTCCGGGGGTCGGAGCCGAATTGACGCTGGAGCGCCCACTGCTGCAGGCGTTCAGCCAGGTAAGCCCCAGCCCGCAGAGCACTGCCACGAAGCGAATCCCAGTGCGAGCCATTCATTACTCCTTGTTCTCTCAAAGCACGTTCACGGTGACCCAGCGAATAATAGCAGATCCCTGGAGGACGGCCGCGACGAAAGCTCCCGCACAGACATCAGAATACTCGACCGGGGCATCGGGGCTCCGGACCGATGCATTCAATAGTGGGAGCTCTTATATGTCTGATGGATGGCTTCGCCGGCTGCGGTCCAGCGGTGTCGGAATCGCCTTCGCCCTCGGTCTTTTGACCGCTGGCCTCCTCCACCTGCCCTACCAGTCTGCAGCCCAGCAGCAAGGCACCACCACAGTCGCGGCGGGAGCCGCCTCCGGCGATCCGGTAGCGCCACCTGCCGCGGTGGCCTCGTTGCAGAATCTGAGTGAGGCCTTCGCTTCGATCGCCGAGCACGTCAAACCCAGTGTGGTGTACATCAAGTCGGGTCGCCGGCCACAAGCGGAGACGCGCGAGGCCCCGCGGATGCAGGTGCCCCCCGGCTTCGAGCGCTTCTTCCGGGATTTTCCGCCGCTTCAGCAGGAGCCCCGCTTCCAGGAGGGTTCCGGGTCCGGGTTCATTGTCTCCAAGGACGGCTACATCCTCACCAACAATCACGTGGTGGATGGCTCCGACCAGGTGACGGTGCGCCTGCTGGACCGCCGGGAGTTCAAGGCCAAGATCGTAGGCACCGACCCCAATACCGATCTGGCTGTCCTCAAGATTGACGCGAAGAACCTGATTCCGGCTCCCCTGGGCAACAGCACTGCGGCCCGGGTAGGCGAATGGGTCCTCGCCGTGGGGAACCCACTGGGAGATGCGCTGACCTTTACCGTCACTTCAGGCATCATCAGCGCCAAGGGCCGGACCCTGGCGCTGCCGGGCCAGTCGGAGCGGAGCATCCAGGACTTCATCCAGACCGATGCTGCTATCAATCCAGGAAATTCCGGAGGGCCGCTAGTCAGCGTGAGGGGCGAGGTCATTGGAGTAAACTCGGCCATCGCCAGCCAGACCGGCTTCTATTCCGGTTACGGCTTCGCGATCCCGATCGATCTGGCCCGCACCGTCATGGACCAGATCATTCAGAGCGGCCAGGTGCACCGGGCGGCCCTCGGAGTGAGCGTGCAGAACGCCAGTGCCAACGATGCCGCCTACGTGGGGCTGCCCGAGATCCGGGGCGTGCTGGTCCAGGATTTCACCGAGGACTCTCCGGCCCAGAAAGCCGGCGTCCAGCAAGGCGACATCATCATTTCCGTGGATGGCAAGCCGGTCGAGTACGTGGGCCAGCTCCAGCAGCAGGTCGGGTTCCGCAAGCCGGGTGATAAGGTCAAGATAGAGGTTGCGCGCAAGGGCGGCGTGCGGAAAACGCTGGAGGTCCGGCTCCAGGGAGTGACTTCGCCCCGCGAGGTTGCCAGCCGTTCCGACAGCAGCAGCGAGAATGGATCGAGCGACGAAGCCACGTCAATCGATCTGCTGGGACTGACAGTTCAGCCGCTGGACCCCGAAACGGTCCGAGAGTTGAACCTGCCGGCCGATCGCCGTGGGCTTCTGGTTACTGACGTGACCCCGGGTGGCCCGGCCTACGGCGAGGTAGCCGAGCCGGAGAACGGAGGTCCCGATGTGCTCCTCCAGCTGGAGGGCAAGCCGGTCAAGTCTCTCGCCGATCTCAGGAGCGCGCTGAAGGGCTATAAGAGTGGAGACATTGTGGGTCTGACTATCTACAACACCCAATCCAAGGCCCGCCGGATCGAGCGGATTCGGCTGGGCGATTAGTCGAGGAGTACGCAGGCAAAGCGCCCGGCTTATGGCCGGGCGCTTTGTCATGGAGTCCCCTGGGGGCTATTCGCTCCAATCGGTCTGTGGGTGGAACGCGGTGGGCTCTCCATCAGGACTCTGCAGGTAGAGGACCGGGTTGCCGTAATCATCCTCACCCGGCTGGTAGATAATGGTCTCCTCCTCCAGCGGAATATCCTTGTCGTAGTTGCCCGACTCGTTGCAGTTGTCTTCGCTGTGCATCCGGGCATAGGTGGTGTGCAGGACAAGCGTCGCAGTCTCGGGCTCAGCCTCTACCGTACCCTTCCGGTATACCATCGCGCGGGTCCAGCAGTCGTAAAGCTGCGAGTAGAGCTGCCAGCCGAATTCGAAAGTTCCATCCTCCATGAGGGTGTAGAACAAACCGGTGCCGCCTGCGTTGTCCCAGTGACCGGTATTCGGCTCGAAGAAGTTGACGCTGGAAACGTTTCCGGCGTACCAGGTTCCCAGCACCTCGCTGGGCATACCGACGTCCGATGGGTCTTCGGTTCCCGGATTTTCGCCGGGTTCTCCCCCCGGCAACCCACCCGGGTTACCAACTCCAGGACCGGTGGGTCCTCCATCTTTGTCTCCGCCGCAAGCAGCGACCAACAGCATGGAAATCAATCCCAGGAACAGCCCATTCCGAATCCGTCGGGTGATCGCGGCTGCATTTGTCCAGTTCATTGCTATGTCCCCCAGTCGAGATCGGTTCGTGTGAAATGGCGTTAGTTGGCAGCAGGCAGGGCCGTGAAGTTTCCGGAGATCGAGACTCGCCGATCCTCTTCCATCGGGTGAGAGGCCCGGAAGCCGGTTGCCTCCAGCTGGAACTCTCCGCTGATCGACTTGTCGCTGGCTTGGGTGACGGTGAGTACGCCCTGCTGAGCGCGGAACACCCCGGTTGGCCTGGTGGGCGTGCCCGTCACCACCAGGGCACGAACACTGCCCTCCTCAGAGACCTGATAGACTCCCGGCGGGAGATCGAGGCTCCCGACCCGGCTGAACACGACGGCTGCCGATCCACTGCGAGCGCCGAGGGAGACGCTCATGGTAGGGGCCGCATTGGGGCCGGCCTGGACCACGCCGAACTCGGCCTCTCCTTCAGTAGTGGCAGAGATGTCCCCGATCACTTCCGCGCTGAACGACGAGCGGACCGCGTCATCCCCGGTGCGGGCGCCGCCGCCAAGAGTGAACCCGAGGGTCGACAGGAGGGTCAGACCCGCCACCGAAAGCAAGATGGACTTTTTCATGAGGCACCTTCCGAGTTGAGGTTGACTGGTGACGACGGCGCCCAACATAGGCCGCGCCATCACCTGCCCATGATGTCCCTATGACCTCGGGATCAACTCGTGTAGTGCTTTCGGGGAAAACGACTTAAAAGCGGCTAGTTGCCGCTCAGCAGTCGCTGGAAGACGGGATGCTTGTGGAGATGCTGCCAGGTTGGGTCGACTCGCAGTCGAGTGACCGATAGGGGGGAGGGGATCGAGAGTAGCTGCTCCAGCTGCTGAATTGCGCGATCCGGCTCGCCCAGGCGCAAGTAAATCTGGGCCAGGTAGATCCCCCGATCTGCGCCCCAGGCAGCGTCCTGAGATAACGGCAAGAGCTCGAGTGTCTTGGCAACGCCCCGGAGCGCTTCCACTTTCCGGTGGAGCCCAGCATCGGCGATAGCCTGCGCGAGATAGGCCTGCTCGGCCTGGGATGGGTGAGCCCGCTCGTATTTCTGGCGGACCCGCAGCTCCGCCGCGGCCACCGTCCGCATCGAGTCCCATGCGGCTCGTTCCCGTTGGACATCACCCTCGGCCCCATGCCACTGTCCCTTCCACATGTAGTAGTACAGCGAATCGCTGCCGAACTCTTTTAGGGTCACTCGGCTGAGGGTGGGACGGAGCATGCTGTCGCCGGTCAACAGGAACGAGACGTCGTTCACTCCAGTGACCAGGCTGGCGAGGTCGGTCTTACCCATGATGTCCCGGAGAACCTTGCGGGAACGTTCGATGTCCCCGGTCCAACTGAGATACAGTCTTGCCTTGGTGGTATAGGGGAAGGCCCAGTCCGGCGCGAGGGCGATCGCCCGATTCAGGTAGCGCTCCGCCGTCGGATAGTCCCGGGTGAAGAAGAAGGCCAGAGCGCAGTCCCAAGCCTTGCTGCTGGAGCGGGGGTCCTGCTCGGCCGCCTCTCGGAAGTGCTCCACGGCGTCGGCCCATTTGCCCTGGCGCCGCTCCACCGCCGCCAGTCCGTAGCTGGTCTCGGGATCGTGGGGCCGCTGTTTTCGAACCAGCAAGAACTCCGTCCGGGCGCGGGGGTAATCCCGAAGACCCCAGTAGTAGTAATAGCCAAGGGCCAGATGGCCTTCTATCAGATCGGGTCTGGCTCTGAAGGCAGCGTCAACCGCGTGCTTCGCCTTGGTTAGGCGAGCCTCGTCGTCATCGTAGCCCAGGCGGAACATCATCGTGTGACCGATGCCAAGCTTCGCCTGGGCTAGGGCGAAGCCCGAGTCCAGCTGAACCGCCTTCTGGAAGCTTTCCAGAGCTGCCTCGAGGCTCTTCCGGTCTCCCCAACTGCGATCCAGGTATACACTGCCGCGGAGGTACTCGTCATACGCTTCCGGGTTCTTGGTCGGCGCCACCGAAAGCGCATCCCGTTCGGGTTTCTGCAAAGCCACGTCCAACGCGGCGGCGACCTGCTCCGCGATATCGCCCTGGACCTGGAAGACATCGGCGATCTCGGCGTCGTAGTGGCTGGCCCACAGATGGCTGTCATCCGAGACCTGGATCAGCTGAGGCGTCACTCGCACGCGAGGCCGACCCTCGCCTCGCCGTTCCCAGCGTACACTCCCCTCAAGCACGTAGCTTACCCCGAGCTCCTGGGCGATCTGCTTTAAGGACTTAGTGGTCTTCTTGTACTGCATGCTGCTGGTCCGGGAGATAACTCCGAGGCCACTCAGTCCAGCCAGCCGGGCGGTGACTTCTTCGGTGAGTCCGTCGGCGAAATAGTCCTGGCTGGGATCGCCCAGATTCTGAAAGGGCAGGACTGCCACCATCTTCCGGGCGGGCCCGGAGGGTGCTCGCTCACGGAACAAATACCCAACGAGAGCAGCCAGCCCGAGAAGAATTGACAGTCCAACCAGAAAGGGGGCCAGGCTGACATGTCGCGGCCTGGACTTGGAGTGGCCCATACTGCCATCGGGAATTCCGCTGGACGGCGATGCTTCGACAGCTGGGACCATGGGCTCCGGCTCTGGCAATCGGCCCTGCGATGGGTGCAGGGGCGCTGGAGTCGGAGCAGGCGCGGGAGGCTGCTGCCGGAGCCGCTCCGCGAGACGAGCGATCTCCGGGTCGGGGGCGACGTCGAGCTCCTCCCGCAGCAGCGCTTGGTAGACCCGGGCGTGTTGGATGGCGCCGGCCCGGTCTCCCGCTCCAGCCAGGGCGTGCATCAGCCCCAGGGCTACTCGGGAGTTCAGCGGGTCCACCGCTGCCAGCTTGCGCCACCAGCCGACTGCAGTCGAGGGATCTCCCGCCATATCCGCGGCTTTCGCGAGCCGCGCGAGACTGGCCCTGAAATCATTGGCGAGCTCGGATCGTTGGGCCTCCATCCAGCGCTCGAACTCGTCTGCGTCGCTTATGTGAATGCCGTCGAGAAAGGGACCGGCATACAATCGCACTGCCTCTTCGTACCGGCCTGAGGCAAAGGCAGCGCAAAAATCCCCCACGTCGCTGGTGAGGAC
>DASRIN010000550.1:0-3792 GCA_035649975.1 Gemmatimonadales bacterium | reverse complement strand
AGCGGCGCCGTGTCGGACCAGTCCATCGATCGAGGAGCTGGTGAACCAGATCCTGTCAGAACGGAAGCGCTGATGTCATCTACCAGGACCTCGGGCCAGTCTCGCCGAGCCCGCTCCCGTCCCATCCGGGTGCTGGTGGCCAAGCCCGGTCTCGACGGACACGACCGGGGAGCCAAGGTGGTGGCTGCAGCGCTGCGCGATGCGGGGATGGAAGTGGTCTATACCGGATTGCACCAGACCCCGGAGATGATCGCCACCGCGGCGGTGCAGGAGGATGTGGATGTGGTGGGGCTCTCGATTCTGTCCGGCGCCCACATGACACTCTTTCCCCGGGTACGGCAGCTGCTGGAGCAGATGGGGCGGCCTGAGACCCTGGTCACCGGGGGCGGCATCATCCCGCCGGAGGACATGGCCGCATTGCAGCAGCAGGGCATCGGGCGGCTGTTCGGTCCGGGGACCCCGACTGCAGAGCTGATCCAGTACATCGAGTCATGGGCCGAGTCGCACCTCGAGTCGTGAGCTCCGCCAGCCGGCTGCGGACGCTGACCGAAGAGTATCAGCGCCTCGCTCAGCGGCTGCGTGAGGGTGGTGGTGCCGCCCGGGTAGCCAAGATGCATCAGCAGGGCAAGCTCGCACCGAGGGAGCGAGTCGAGCGGCTGCTGGATCCGGGCGCACCCTGGCTGGAGCTGGGTCTCCTGGTGGCCTACGATCAGTATGAAGGCCAGGCGCCCGGTGCCGGGGTCATCACCGGAATTGGGATGGTGGCGGAGCGAGAGGTCGTGGTGGTGGCCAACGATGCCACGGTGAAGGCCGGGTCCTGGTGGCCCGAGACCATCCGCAAGATCCTCCGGGCGCAGGAGGTCGCGATGCGCCAGCGAATCCCCATCATCTATCTGGTGGACAGCGCCGGAGTCAATCTTCCCTATCAGGGTGGCGTATTCCCGGGACAGTACGGCGCGGCCCGGATCTTTTATTACAACTCGATTATGCGGCGCTATCTCCACGTGCCGCAGATCAGCGCAGTGATGGGGAGCTGCGTGGCTGGCGGCGCGTACCTGCCGGCCCTCTCCGACGTCATCTTCATGGTCGAGGGCACCAGCTTCATGGGACTGGGCGGACCCAATCTGGTGAAGGGAGCCACCGGTCAGACCATCGATGCCGAGACCCTGGGCGGCGCCAGGACCCACACCGAGCAGAGTGCGGTGGCACATTACCGCGCCGCCAATGACACCGAATGCCTGAAGCGGATCCGGGAGTACATCGCCCGTCTCCCCCGAGCGGCAGCGGTGGAGCATCGGCTGGTGCCCTCTCGTCCACCGGCCCACCCGTCGACCGATCTGTACGACATTCTTCCCCAGGACCACCGGCTCTCCTACGACATGCGCCGGGTCCTGGGGTGCATTCTCGACGGGGGCGTGCTGGATGAGTTCCAGCCCGATATCGCCCGAGAGATCATCTGCGGCCACGCCCATATCGAAGGACGGCCGGTCGCCGTCATCACCAATCAACGCGGCGTGGTGAAGGGTCAAGCCGGGGAGCGGCCCAAGTTCGGCGGCATCGTGTATACCGGCAGTGCCGAGAAGACAGCCTATTTCATTGAGACCGCCAGCCGGGAGCGGCTTCCCATCCTGTTCGTGCAGGACGTGAGCGGGTTTATGGTGGGGCCGGAGGCCGAGCAGTCGGGGATCATTCGCGCCGGCGCCCGCTTCGTCGAGGCCATGGCGACAGCGGTGGTCCCCAAGATCGTGTTGACGATCAACCATGCCTCGGGTGCCGGGTACTACGCGATGGCAGGGCAGGGGTTCGATCCTGACTTCATCCTCTCCTGGCCGACTGGACGCATGGGAGTCATGGAGGGCGAATCTGCGGTAATGGCGGTACATGGGGCCGAAATCGAGAAGGCGCGGAAGGAAGGCCGGGACCTTTCCCCCGACGCGAAGGCATCGATGGACTCGATGCGCGCGGACTATGAGCACCAGCTCGACGCGAAATTCGCGGCTGCGCGCGGCTTTGTGGATGCAATTGTGACCCCGGAAGAGACCCGCGACCTGCTCGCCTTTACGCTCCGGATTGGGGCCAATTACGCCGGCCCCCATCTCGGGCCCTATGTGCTCCCGGCGTTCGACGCAGCAATCCCTCACTGACCATTATGCCCTGGACTCGCCTGGCGCTCGGTGCGCTCGCTCTGATCCTCGCCTGCGCCCCGAAGCAGCGGACTGCCGAGGCGCCTCCTCCTAAACCGAATGTGGATCCGGGCCGGGTGCCGCCCGAGAAGATCAAGGTGCCGCCGCCCGCCAAGGAGTCGGAACCCGAGCCGGAGCAGCCCCTACAGCCGATGGTTCCACCCGAGGCCGCCTACAGCCACGGGTGGATGCCGCTCTCGAGTACCGGAGTCGAGCAGTTCCTCCGGCAACATCCCGACTACGACGGACGCGGCGTGATCATTGGGATCCTCGACACCGGGATCGACGCCGGCGTGCCCGGCTTGTCGAAGACCTCGACCGATGCTCCCAAGCTCCTCGACCTGCGAGACTTTTCGGATGAAGGCCTGGTGCCGCTCACGCGAGTGACGCCCCAGGGTGATTCGGTCGAAGTGGGTGGACGAAAGCTGGGCGGCTTCGGGCGGGTGCTCGCGCTCAACACCAGCGGACCGTATTACGCGGGCACGCTGCAGGAGCTTCCGCTCGGTCCGCTGCCGGCCTCCGACGTGAACGGCAATGGCAGCGACAGCGATACCCTCGCGGTGGTGGTCACCCGCGCCACCGATGGCTGGGTGCTCATCGCCGACACCGATGGTAATGGATCGCTCACCGGGGAACGGGCGATCCACGATTACCTGGTGGCGCGGGAGACCTTTGGCTGGGCGTCAAAAGGGCGCACTCCCCGGCTCACCATCGCGGCGAACTTCTCGGCGGGTAGTGCGGGACCGCGGCTGGTGCTCGTCTTCGATACTTTCAGCCACGGCACTCATGTCGCTGGGATCGCGGCGGGACGGGACCTCTATGGCGTTGTGGGTTTCAATGGCGTTGCGCCTGGTGCCCAGCTGCTCGGGCTCAAGATTGCCAACAGCGCGCAGGGGAGCATTACCACCACCGGGAGCATGCTCCGCGCCATCGATTACGCGGTCCGGTTCGCCCAGGGTCGGCGAACCCCGCTGGTGCTCAACCTGAGCTTCGGTGTGGGCAACGAGCTGGAAGGCCAGGCGAGGATTGATGCGATGGTGGACTCGGTGCTGGCAGCCCATCCCGAGATCGTGTTTACCATCAGCGCGGGGAATGACGGGCCGGGGCTGTCGACCGTGGGATTTCCCGGGTCGGCTCGACGAAGCATCAGCATCGGAGCCACCCTGCCGTCGAGCTTTCTCCCCGCGGATCCGACGAGTGGTGCCCGCAGCGATCAGCTGGCCTACTTCAGCTCCAGAGGCGGGGAGCTGCCCAAACCCGACCTGGTCACGCCCGGGGTGGCATACTCGACGGTGCCGCGCTGGAGCACGGGACAGGAGATCGAGCAGGGCACCAGCATGGCGTCTCCCCATGCAGCCGGGCTGGCCGCGCTGCTGGTCTCTGCACTGGTCCAGGAGCAGCGCGTGGTGCAGGCAGCGGCCATCAAGCAGGCGCTGATGGTTACCGCTCGTCCGATTCCGGGCGCCACGTACATCGACGAGGGAACCGGCATTCCCGAACTGGAGCAGGCTTATCAGTGGCTTCAGGGGAAGCGGGAGCTGCCGGAGGTTTCGGTGCGGGCGACTTTGGCGAACGGCTCCGGCGCGGCGGCCTACCGGGAGCGGCGTCC
>DASRIN010000549.1:0-3146 GCA_035649975.1 Gemmatimonadales bacterium | reverse complement strand
TAGCACTTCGCTCGAAACCCGACCAGGGGCCGAACAGTCTTCAAGAAGACCCTGACTCGCTAGATGTCCAGCGGCCGAGCTTCAGTGTTCGCCGGCAAGTGCGGCCATCCGCTGCCGCACCTCTCGCACCGCTGGCTGGAGGCTCGGGTCCGCATCCTTCCACAGCGCCGCAAACCGGCCATAGGCATCAATGCCCTCCGCGCGCTGGCCGCGCTCCTCGTACAGCTCCGCCAGCCGGCGCCATGCCGGGGCAAAAGCGTAGGACGCAGCCTCTAGGCTTCCGTATCCGGGGGCGTCAACCAGCTGCCGATAGGCCGCCATTGCAGAGTCGGGCTCGCCCGCCTGCTCGAAGGCCTGCGCCAGCTCATAGAGTCCGGAGGTCGTGGGGAGGTTTTCATCCCAACTCCGATTCCAGGTTCGGGCCGCCGTGATGGCATCGGTGGGGCGGTGCTCAGCCAGCGCGAGGGTTGCGGTCACGGCAGCCTGCGCCCCACCCTGACCGCGCCGAACACCCTCCGGCACGGCGCGTTCGTAGGCGGCGACCAGGCGCCGCGCCTCAGCGGGGCGGCCCACTTCGGCCCAGAATCGGGCGACGGCCAGGTAGGGTCGGTCGACGGGTGGGAGGGAGTCGAGCGGTACCTGCCGGAGCGCCTGCTGGACGGTTCTGATGGCCTGGTCGGGGCGGCGGTGGTAGCGCAGAGCCAGCTCGGCCAACCTCACCGCATCGACAAGCTGGTTGGCCGGGAGCCGTCGGGCCTGGCTCGCCGCCGCATGCTCGTGCAGATAACGCTCGGCGTCGGTGATCCGGCCTCGGCCCTCGCTGGCGCGAGCCTGAAGTAATGCGGCGAAATCCGGCACGCGCGGGTTCCCCGTCTCCTTACTACGCAGTTCCGACAGGACCTCAATCGCCGAGTCCAACTCGCCCCTGGCGGCCCACAGCCGTGCCTCGATGACCTTTATGTACGGGCTCCGGGGTATCGCGCGCTCGAGCCGGGCCAGGGTTGTCTTGGCCACCGCGACCTGTCCGCGCCGCAGCGCGCAGCCCGCCTTGCCCAAGTACCAGGCCACGTTCCACGGCTGGTTCTTCTCGATCGCGATCTCGAACAGACTGTCCGCTTCCTCACAGCGTCCTGCACGCCCCAGCAGGCTGCCCAACCGGCGGGCGCCGCGTGTCCGGTCCTCTTCGAAGCCCAGGCGTGCGGCCTCGATCGCCCGCTCCATATCCCCCTCGACGAGAATTTGATAGTAGGAAGTCACCTGGTAGCGCTCGAAGGCTGGCAGCCGATTCCGGTGCAGATACGCGCTGGTCTGCGGCCCGATCTGGCGCGATAGGGCACCGCCCGAATTGCCGATCGCCACCGCCGTGAGCTGATACCCCATGGCGAAGCTGGTATCGATCGCCGTGGCTTCTTGCAGTAGGACGATCGCGCGCTCCCAGTCGGCAGCCTCCCAGCCGGCCCGGAGCGCAGCAGAGTACTTCCGGAGGGCCTCGAGCGAGCCGGTCGTGACCTGCTCCAGCGGCGGTGTGCTCCGGACCCGGGACAGGGATTCGCCGATGCGCTCGCGCAGCCGGGCCGACAGCTCGTCGAGCGCACCGATCAGGTGCCGGTCATCCGCCGCGGTCGTCCGAACCGCGGTAAGCGCGCGGCCGTCTGCTGCATTGACTACGGCGGCTGAGAGCACATAGCCCGCGCCTGCCGAGCCGATCTCTCCGGTCACCACCGCTTTCACCCCCTGGCGTTGCGCCACCTCCCGCGCCGACCTGAGGTCGAGCGGGCCCTCAGCGATCCGCTGCATCTGCGTCAGGGTCGAGGCCACCTGCTCGGGCTCGACCAGCTGCACGGCGTCCGACTGTCCGAGATCGACCCGGAACGCATCGGTCAGCGTGGCGGCGAGCGTCGAATCTCGAGTTCGGTTCACAAAATCCGCCAGTACCACGGTCTCGCGGGCGCCGAGCGCACCGGTCTGCCGCAGCGTTGGGGTCGATCCAAGGCGACGGATGCCGACGAACAGCCCGATCACGGCCAGTGCGCCGAGGGCGACCAACATCCCGGTGCGCCTGCGCGCTTCATGGGTACGACCCGCAGGAGCCGCGACCGTCGTGCTCGCGGCCGGGCCGCTCCCGATCAGCGCGTCAGCAAACCCGCTCGCGGAAGAGAACCGGTCGGCGGGCACGAGGGCGAGCGCTTTGTGGATTGCTCGATCGACAGTCTCGGGGACCGCCGTGCGGATCTGGCGCACGTGTGGCACCTCGCCCTTCAACCGTTTCGCGGTGATGGCCTGGGCCGTGGCCCCAGTGAATGGCGCTCCCCCGTCAGCATCTCGTAGAGCACCGCACCGAGCGCGTACACGTCGGTCCGAGAGTCGAGCTCGCGATCGCCGGCCGCTTGCTCCGGGCTCATGTAGGCGGGCGTCCCCACCGCGAATCCAGTCTGGGTCAGCTGCTCCTGATCTACCAAGAAGGCACGGGCAATACCGAAATCGGCCACCAATGCCTGCCCATCGGAGAGCAGAATGTTCTCCGGCTTGATGTCGCGATGAATGATGCCGTGGCGGTGAGCATAGTCGAGGGCGAGCGCGGCTTCGCGGGTGATGCGCAGAGCCTCATCCACGGGGAGCTGCCGCTCTCGCTGGAGTCGCTCCCGTAATGATTCACCCTCAATGAAGGGCATCGTGAACCAGAGCTGCCCTGTCGTCTCGCCGGAGTCGTACACCGATAGGATGTGCGGATGCTGGAGCCGGGCAGCAAGTTTGATCTCCCGCTGGAAACGCTCGGGGCCGAGGGTGGCAGCCAGCTCCGGATGCAGGACCTTCAACGCGACTGGCCGGTCGTGCCGGAGGTCGTGGGCCAGATAGACGGTGGCCATGCCGCCACGCCCAAGCTCTCGATCGATGCGGTACCGATCCGCAAGGTCGCGCTTGAGCTGCTCGGGGAGTTCTGCCACTTCAGAGCCTAGGTGGGGAGGTCGAACTCAAGGATACCGCCACGCACCAGCTCGAAACAGGGCGGCGGGGTGTAACTAGCGATGCGGGTATCTAAAGCTGAGGGCGCGGTACGGACAGGGTGGGATTCGAACCCACGATACCCGCGAGGGTATACCGGTTTTCGAGACCGGCTCCTTCAGCCACTCGGACACCTGTCCTGG
>DASRIN010000548.1:0-2787 GCA_035649975.1 Gemmatimonadales bacterium | reverse complement strand
CGCCGCGGTGGGACGGGACCTGGTCACCACCATTCAGCAGGTGGCACTCGCCATCGTGTTCCTGCCGCACCAGGCGTGGGGGAGTGCCGACGCGATCGCCCGCACGCTCTGGCGATTGACAGTCAGCCGGCGGCACCTGCTCCAATGGCAGACCGCGTCCCAGATCGAGCGGGACACCTCCAGCTCGTTTGCCGCCGTCTGGCGCCACATGTGGCCGGCGGTGGCGCTGGCGGCCGCAACCCTGGCGGCGGTGGTGCTGAGCCGGGCCGAGGCGCCCGCTCCGGACTGGCAGTACGTGGTCGGAGTGTTGCCGCTGGTCCTGGCCTGGCTGGCGTCACCGTTCATCGCGAAAGCGCTGGCCGCTCCGGCGTTGGCCAGGGAGCTGCGCCTGGGCGGCGAAGGACGGCGGCAGATGCAGCGCTACGCGCTGCTGCACTGGCGCTTCTTCGACCGCTTCGTCGGCGAGGCGACCAACTGGCTTGCGCCCGACAACTTCCAGGAGAACCCCAAGCCGGTGGTGGCGATGCGGACCTCGCCCACCAACATCGGTCTCCAGCTCCTGGCGACGGTGAGCGCGCGGGACCTGGGCTTCATCACCCTGGAGGACATGTCCCGAAGGCTGGAGCTGACCTTCCGTACCCTGGAGCGACTGCGGCGGCAGCACGGCCATTTCTACAACTGGTACGATCTGATCGACCTCCGAGTGTTGGAGCCGGCCTACGTGTCCACCGTGGACAGCGGGAACCTGGCGGGGCACCTGATCGCGCTGCGGCAGGCATGTCTTCAGCTGGCGGAGCAGTCGCCGCTGGAAGGTCGAGTGGGCCGGGGGCTCGACGTCGCGCTGCAGCTGGCCGAGGAGCGGAGGAGGAAACTGATCCCGACGCACCCGGCCACGAAACAGTTGCAGACGGCGCGGAAGGCTGTGACGCAGACCGGGCGCGATCGCCCGTCGCTCGCCCGTCTCGCTCGAGTGGCGGAGGCGCTCAGGCACTACGAAGCAGGGATTGGCGAGGCCAGCCTTTCAGGCGATGCAGCCGAGGCACTGACGGAATGGACTTCGTGGAGTCTGCGCTTGATAGAGTCGCATCAAGCCTGGATCGAAAGTCTGGGCTCGAATGAGGGGCCCGGGACCGGGGACGAGGGACCAGCGGCTGTCACCCTGCGCGAGATGGCATCCCAATCCAAGGCCGCCGCCCAGGTGCTGCGGCGATTGGATGTCATCGCCGAACGGGCATATCAGTACGCCATGGAGATGGACTTCCGCTTCCTCTTCGACAACGAGCGCGAGCTCTTCACCATCGGGCTCGCCGCGAACACCCACACCCCCGACCCATCGTACTACGATCTCCTGGCTTCCGAGGCCCGGCTGGCGAGTTACCTGGCCGTGGCCAAGAACGATGCGCCGGTAGACCACTGGTTCCGGCTGGGACGCACGCTCACCTACGCCGCGGGAGAACCGGCCCTGGTGTCGTGGAGCGGAAGCATGTTCGAGTACCTGATGCCGATGCTGGTGATGCGATCGTTCCCCACCACGGTGTTGGCCCAGACCACTCGGGGCGCCCTGCATCGCCAAGTGGCGTACGGCTCTGAGCGCGGCATCCCCTGGGGCGTGAGCGAGAGCGCCTACAACGTGCGCGATCGCTACCACACCTATCAGTATCGTCCCTTTGGTGTGCCCGACCTCGCCCTGAAGCGCGGACTGGGCCGGGAGCTGGTCGTCGCGCCCTACGCCTCGCTGCTCGCCGCAATGATCGACCCCGCGCGGGCCCTCACCAATCTGCGGGACCTGGAAAAGCTCGGCGCGTTGGGGCCCTACGGCTTCAGAGAAGCGCTGGACTACACCCGGCCCGATCCCGACAGCAGCTATGCGCTGGTCGAGGCCTACTTCGCTCATCACATCGGAATGAGCCTGGTGGCCATGACCAACGTGCTGACCAACAAGGTCTGGCAGTCCCGCTTTCACGCTGACGCGATCGTTCGCTCGGCCGAGCTCCTGCTGCACGAGCGGGTGCCGCGGCGTCTGGTGGTACAGCAGCCGCAGGAAGTACGTCCCGACGAAGCAATGCCGGAAGCCGACGTGGAGCGCCCCTCGGTGCGGGAGCTGGACACGACGGAAACCGCGCAGCCTCACATCGCCCTGTTGGGCCACGTGCCCTACACCATCATGGTGAGTCACTGCGGGGCCGGATACAGCCGGTACGAAGAGTTGGCGGTGAGCCGCTGGCAGGCGGATGGCACCCGCGACTTCACCGGGCAGTTCTGCTACCTGAAGGATCTCTCGACCGGCCGGGTCTGGTCGGCGGCGCACCAGCCGGTGTGTGCCCCAGCGGACGTCTACCGTGCGCTGCTGGCGACCGACCGGGTCACCTTTCATCGGGTCGATGGCGCGATCGAGACCAGCACCGAGATCGCAGTAGTTCCGGAGGACTCCGCCGAGGTACGGCGAGTCACGATCACCAATAACAGCGGTGAGCCCCGCGACGTGGAGCTGACCAGTTACGGCGAGATCGTGCTTGCGCCACCGGAGGCCGACCGGGTTCACCCGGCGTTCGGCAACCTGTTCATCGAGACCGAGTGGCACGGCTGGTGTAATGCCATCACGGCGACCCGGCGGGCGCGGTCCTCGAAGGAGAAGCCCCTCTGGTGCGTCCACGTGGTAGATGGCGGGCGGGAACGGATCGGACCGGTGAGCTGGGAGACCGATCGCTCGAAGTTCATCGGCCGGGGGCGCACCACTCGCGATCCGGTGGCGCTGGAGGTCGACGGCTCGCTCTCGGGGAGCGTCGG
>DASRIN010000547.1:0-4931 GCA_035649975.1 Gemmatimonadales bacterium | reverse complement strand
AGCCGCAATGGTTCGCACCATCGACGACATCTGATTCAGGAGGCCGGGGGTACCGGTGTCGGCCCCGGTCTGGGAGAGGCGCATGATGAGCTGCCGGTTGTAGCTCCACAGGTCCTGCTGAACGGCGTGTTGCAGCTCGCTCCAGCCAACGCCCAGATCCCAGAGCCACACCAGCATGGCTCCCGCGGCCAACCCCGTGGCGGCCAGCGCGCGGGAGAATCGGGCCGACGGACGCCAGACGGTCAGAGCGAAGTAGGTGCCGGTGATCAGAACCGCCGCGGCGCGAGCGAACTGGCCCGCCAACCCGCCGTCTACCTGGAGCCAGAAGCCGGACCAGCCGGCTCCAGCCAGCAGCCACAGCCACTCACGCCAGGTGGCTGGACGCGCCAGGAGCAGCAGCGCGGCCAGCGGCGCGAAGAGAAACACCGGTGGCGCCAGAAGGATGAAGGCAACCAGCAGGAGCACTGGTCCCTTCATCCCGGAATGCTCCGATGCCGTCTTCAGCCGGCGAACCCCTTGATGTAGGGCAGCAGCGCCAGCTGTCGGGCACGCTTGATGGCCGTGCTCAGCTGCCGTTGATGCCGGGCACAGGTTCCCGACAGCCGACTGGGGAGGATCTTGCCCCGTTCGGTAAGGAAGCGCGACAGGGTGCGCTCGTCCTTGAAGTCCACCACTCGGACGCCCGACTCGCAGATGGCGCAGGTCTTCTGGGGCCGCCTCATTCGTCGTCCTCCTCATCACTCTTGCCGGCGGTGACCGGCACCGGCTGGGCGCCTTCGCTTACCACGACCAGATGCCGAAGGACACCTTCGTCGAGCTTGATGGCACGCTCGAACTCCGGCAGGGCAGTGGGCGCGGCGTCGAACTTGGCAACGACGTAGTACCCGGTCTCGTGCTTCTTGACCGGATAGGCCAACGTCCGCTTGCCCCAGTGATTCACCTGGGGAGGCTCGACGCCTGCTTGCTGGATGAGAGTGTGAAAGCGCCCAAGGCGCTCATTGATGGCGGTCTCTTCGAGCGCACTGTCGAAGATATAGACCACCTCGTACTGACGGGTCATGACACCTTCCTTTGGACTGGAGCCGGGGGCCGGCTCGTGAGCCCCGAGCCTGGTGTGGGCCGGGGAGGAGATATGTGGGCTGGAAGATAAGGGGCAGCGGGGCAGCGGGGCAGGGGGCAGGCGCGGCGCCACGCTGCCTGCCGACTCGCTAGTTACTAAACCGAAACAGCATGACATCGCCGTCCTGAACCACGTACTCCTTGCCCTCGGCCCGGGCGAGCCCCTGCTCTCGAGCCGGCTTCCAGCCGCCCACCCGGATGAAGTCGCCATAGGCGACTGTTTCGGCCCGGATGAAGCCCTTCTCGAAGTCGGAGTGGATGACCCCGGCAGCGGCCGGCGCCTTGTCGCCGCGGTGCACCGTCCAGGCGCGGACCTCCTTCTCGCCGGCGGTGAAATAGCTCTGCAGTCCGAGCAGGTGATAGGCCGCATGGGCCAGGCGGTCCAGGCCGGATTCGGTGAGTCCAAGCGACTCCAAGAAGTCTTTTCGGTCGTCCGGCGCGAGCTCTGCCAGCTCGGCTTCCACCTTGGCCGAGAAGGTGACCAGCTCCGCAATCTCGTGGTCCTGCACCAGCGCGGCCCGCAGCTGCTCCACGAACCGATTTCCCTGGCTGATCTCGCCCTCGGCAACGTTGGCGGCATACAGCACCGGCTTGGCGGTGAGGAGGTTGAAGGAGCGGTAGGTGGCGGACTCCTCCTCGGTCGGCGCGACCAGCCGCGCCGGTTTGCCGTCGGCCAGAGTGCGCTGGACCCGCTCCAGCAGCCGCTGCTCGAGTTTGGCCTGGGGATCACCGGACTTGGCGGCTCGAGCGGTCTTATCCAGTCGCTTCTCTACGCTGGCCAGGTCGGCCAGGCCCAACTCGATGTTGATGACCTCCCGGTCGCGTACCGGATCGACCGGTCCCATCACATGCTGCACATCCGGATCCTCGAAGCAGCGTACCACGTGCAGGACGGCGTCCACCTCCCGGATGTTGGCCAGGAACTGGTTGCCGAGTCCCTCACCCTGGCTGGCGCCCTTGACCAGGCCGGCGATGTCCACAAACTCGACCGCAGCGGGCACGGTGCGCTCCGGCTTGACGATCGCGGCCAGGGCGTCGAGCCGCGAATCGGGGACCTGAACGATTCCGGTGTTGGGCTCGATGGTGGCGAAGGGATAGTTGGCCACCAGTGCCTTGGCGGACGTCAGAGCATTGAAGAGGGTGGATTTGCCCACGTTGGGCAATCCTACAATTCCGAGGCGCAGCATGGTCGTAGGTATGCGGTTGGTGGTGTTACTGGGCTACTGGCGACTGACGACTCACCGGTTGAACTGGCTCATTGCCTTCTCGATCCCATTCTCCAGCCAGCACTCCACTGCTTCGCTCATGGGATCCAGTAGTCCGGTCAGGGTCTCCAGCTCCTCTCGGGAAAAGCGATCGAGTACGTAGTCGGCCAGGTCGTCCAGGTCCGGTGGAGCCGGGCCCACGCCGATCCGAAGCCGGGCGTAGTCCTGCCGCTGCAATGCGCCTTCTACGCTCTTGAGGCCGTTGTGTCCCCCGGCGGACCCGGCTCCGCGGAGCCGGAAGCGGCCCAGCGGCAGCGCGACATCGTCCACCAGGATGAGCAGATCTCGAGTGGGATCGAACTCGGGAAGGGAACGGAGCGGCGCCAGGGCTGCTCCGCTGCGGTTCATGTAAGTCTGCGGCTTGAGCACGGCGACGGGATGGGCTTGCCAGGCGCCCCGCGCCTGACGGGCCCGCTCACCCCGCCGGAATGGTCCGAGCTGCCAACGATCCACCAACCGATCAGCGAGGCGAAACCCAGCATTGTGCCGGGTGTCGTCGTACTCCGGGCCGGGGTTCCCCAGCCCCACGATCGTATGCAGAGCCTAAGCTTTCGGCTCGGCCTCGCCCTCGCCTTCACCCTCCGGCTTCGGCTTCCGGATGAGCTCCGGCTCCGCAGGCGCGGCGACCTCTTCAACCGGCGCCGGCGCCTCCTCAGCGCGCGGGGCCACTACGGTGCAGACCGGCGTGTCCGGATCGTTCAGGACCTCCGCTTTCTCCACCTTGAGATCGCGCACGAAGAGGGAATGCCCGATGGCCAGGTTGGTCACGTCCAGCTCGACATGCTCGGGAATGTCCGCCGGCAGCACCTCGATCTCGAGCTCCCGCAGCACATGGTCGAGCACCCCACCGAAGTTTCGCACTCCGTCAGGAATGCCCACCAGGTGAATGGGAATGGAGAGGGTGACGGTTTCGTCGGCCCTGACCTCATACAGATCGAGGTGCAGGATCTCCCCCGGCCGGACCGAGTCCCGCTGCAGCTCGCGGATCAGCGCCTTCACCGCCGGGCGCCCATCGACTACCACGTCGAACACCGTGGTCCCGGCACTGATGCCTACCAGCATCTTCTTCAACGCGGAGGTATCCACCACGACGGGCTCAGCCGCGCGGTCGTGGCCGTAGATGACACCGGGAATCTTGCCCTGGCGCCGGAGCGAGCGGGCCGCACCCTTTCCGGTCTGGGTCCGAGTGGTGGCTTCGAGGTTGGCTTGCTGAGCCATGGTTGTTCCTCTTGTGCGTCGCGAGTCGTTAGTCGCTAGTCGCTAGAACAGGCGACTGAACCGACATGACTGGTGACTTGCGACTAGTGACTAGTGACTCCTAATCAAACAACGAACTGACCGACTGATCGCTATGGGTGTATCCGATGGCCTTGGCCAGGAGGCCCGCGATCGAGAGCACCTTGAGCCGGTCGAACCGCCGCTCCGGCGGAATGGCGATCGTGTTGGTTACCGCGACCTCCTTGACTCCCGAGGCCATCAGTCGGTCCACGGCCGGTCCCGAGAGCAGGGCATGGGTGGCGCAGCAGTACACGTCCTCCGCCCCCAGCCGCCTCAAGGCGGTGACCGCCTCCGCCATCGTCCCGGCGGTGTCGATCATGTCGTCGGGGATGATACAGTCCTTCCCAGTGACCTCACCTACCACGTTAAGCACCTCGGCTATGTTGGCGGAGGGCCTACGCTTATCGATGATAGCCAGGGAGGCGTTGAGCCGTTTAGCGTAGCCGCGAGCCATCTTGGCCGAGCCGACGTCGGGCGCCACGATGACTAGGTCGCGGAGGCTCTTCTGCCGGTAGTGGTTCACGAACACCGGTGCCGCGTACAGGTGGTCCACCGGGAGATCGAAAAACCCCTGGAGCTGGTGCTGATGGAAGTCCATGGCCAGCACCCGGTCTGCTCCGGCCATGGACACCATATTGGCCATCAACTTGGCGCTGATGGCCACCCGGGGCTGGTCCTTCCGGTCCTGCCGGGCATACCCGAAGTAAGGGATGACCGAGGTGATCCGGGCGGCACTCGCCCGCTTGGCGGCGTCCATCAGGAGCAGCAGCTCCATCATGTTTTCCGCCGGCGGGTTGGTCGGCTGGATAATGTACACATCCCGCCCGCGCACATTCTCGTCGATCTTGACGAAGATCTCGCCGTCGGCAAAGCGTCGGAGCGTGACCTGGCAGAGGGGCTGCCCCAGGTGGGCGGCGACCTCGGTAGCGAGTGCCCGGTTGGCCGACCCGCTCAGGAGCAGCATCTGGCTGCGCGACAGCGACAGGTCCGTCATGGCTACAGCCCGTAAACGTAGCCCGCCCAAAGGCGTGGCGTCAACCGGAACGCTCGCCGCCAGCGATTGTGATATGTGAGCCAGCGCTTACGCGACACCGCGACTAGAATGACTCGGCCGTATATGGCCCAGTCGCCACAATTGTGGGTCCGCTGCAGCGTTGTGAGGCGTACCCGGGGCAGTATGTAGGTGTATGTGGCACCGACTGTTGGACAATGGATGCGCGGGGGTGTCGCCACCAGTTCTACCAATGGCACGCCTCTGGCTCAACCGCC
>DASRIN010000546.1:0-7938 GCA_035649975.1 Gemmatimonadales bacterium | reverse complement strand
AGCCCGATGGAGCCGTTCCCCCCTTGTAGAACGGAAGCTCGACCGGAAAGGCCACCGAAACACCCGGACTGAGGAGCGCTCGAATGGATTCCTTGAGCGGGCCGCTGGGCTCCACGGTTCGGATTAGAAGTTGGGCGCTGGCTGCGGGTGGGATCACGTTTGGGGCCACGCCTCCCCGGATGAGCCCGAGGTTGAGAGTCGAGGGACCGAGCAGTGGATCCACCGGCAGTGGCATCCGCCGGATCCGCTCGATGGTGTCCAGCAGTGCGGCGATGGCGCTCACTCCCTCTTCGGGATAGGCCGAATGCGCCGCCCGGCCGGCCGCTTCGAGGTCCACCCGCATCGAGCCCTTCTGGCCGATGGAGAGCCGGTTTTCGGTGGGCTCCCCATTGATCAGAAAGCGGCCCCGCGGCATCAGGTCGGCCGCGGCCCGGGCCCCATCCGAGCCGTTCTCCTCGCCCACCAGAAAGAGAAGCCCGATGCGCCGCTCACCCTGCTGGGCCAGGCGCTCAGCCGCAGTTACCATCGCGGCGGCGAGCCCCTTGGCGTCGCAGCTGCCCCGGCCGTGGATCGATTCCTCGTCTTCGGCGAGTGGCACGTAGGGAGGAACGGTGTCCAGGTGGGTGGAGAACACTAGCGTCGGGGGCTCCCGATAGGCGTACAGGTTGTCGCGTCCCGGAGTGACCGGCTGTCGCACCGTACGATATCCGGCGCGGCGCAGCGCTCCGTCCAGGAGATCGGTGGCCGGTCCTTCGGAACCCGTCGGTGTATCGAGCGCCACGAGCGCCCGGGTCAGTTCCAGTGCGTCCATGAACGAGAGGCCCCGCCAACGCATGCGTGGCGGGGCTCCTGGCGTGAGGAAAGAAGCACGACGGCTGAAAGCTAGGAAACGAGTATGGGGGCGGCAAGAGGTTCTCGCGCCCGCCATTGCCTCGTCACAGGGTGTGGCGAAGCTCGCGGCGACTAGGCCAGGGGTACAACCTGGCGGTCGGCCGCTCGGGCGATCCGCTGACCCTCGGCGACTTCGACCCGTGAGAGGAGCCAGGCGCCGACGGCGAAGAACAGGATAACGGAGAGAATAGCATTCCGGCTCGAGCCAGTCGCTGCGATGGTGCCGGCGAAAATCAGCGGTCCGAAGATGCCGGCAAACTTCTCGAACACGCTGAAAAATCCAAAGAACTCACCCGACTTATGCTGGGGAATCATGCTGGCAAAGAGCGACCGGCTGAGTGCCTGGGTGCCACCCTGGACCATTCCCACCAGACCCGCCAGCACGAAGAAGTGCGCCGCGGTCTTCATGTAGTAACCCAGCACGCTGATGACGGTGTACGCCAGCAGTCCCAGGAAGATGGCGCGCTTGGCGCCGATCCGTCCGGCCAGCATCCCGAAGAGAAAGGAGCAGGGAATGCCGACGAACTGCACCATGAGGATCGCGGCGATGAGCGCGTTCTGGCCGATCCCGAGCTCAGTCCCGTAGGCCGTTGCCATCTTGATGATGGTCTGGATCCCGTCGTTGTAGATCAGGAAGGCAAGCAGCATGAGGAAGGCGTGGCGATAACTGCGCAGCTCGCGGAAGGTCTCGCGCAGGCGAGTGAAGGCAGTCACCACCGGGTTGGCGCCGGGGCGCTCGTCCGGCTCAATGGTGGCCGGAGGCTCGGGCACCCGGCGGAAGAGCGGCAGCGAGAAGAGAACCCACCAGACGGCCACGGATAGAAACGCGAGCCGCACCGGCAGCGTGGCCTCCGAGGGCGTGAGTCCCGGCCCCGATGGTAGGCCAAACCAGTCGGGCCGCTGAATCCAGGCCAGGTTGAGCGCCAGCAGCACTCCTCCGCCGAGATATCCCAGGGCATAACCCGCGGTGGAGACCCGGTCGATCTCGTGACGCTGGGCGATGTGGGGGAGCAGTGCCTCATAAAACACGATGCTTCCGGCCACCCCGACCAGCGACACGGCAAACAACGCGGAGGCGAGGTCCAGATCTCCCCTCTCTACGAAGAACATGCCCGTAATCGCCGCAGCCCCAATCAACATGAACAGGGCGAGCAGGGGCTTCTTGCTTCCTCGGTAGTCCGAGACCGCACCCAGCACGGGAGAGAGCAGTGCGACGATAACCAGGGCGATCGAATTGACGGCTGCCAGCCGTTGAGTGGCCCCACTCTCTGGAACTCCGGCTCCGGCAACCTTCACGAAGTAGATGGGAAAGACCGCCACCATGATGGTGGTATACATGGCGGAGTTAGCCCAGTCGTACATCGCCCACGCGCGCAGCTCGGGACGGTCCAGGCCGATGCGGGAAAGCAGAGAAGTCGGCGTCATGCGGCCAGCTGCTCCTCGCGGGCGCTGTGGCGAAGGGAGAGGCCGACGGCAACAGCCAGAGTGGTGACGATGACCAGCAGGGAGAGCAGAGTCGGGATGTGGACCCACGCGCTCAGGGTCATCTTAAATCCGACGAACACCAGGATGAAGGCAACCCCGGTTTTCAGATACACGAACTTGTCCAGCATGCTGGCGAGGACGAAGAACAGGGCCCGCAGCCCCAGAATGGCAAAGATGTTGGAGCTGTAGACCAGGAAAGGATCCCGGGTGATTGCAAAGATCGCGGGGATGCTGTCGATCGCGAACACGAGGTCCGACCACTCCACCACCAGCAGGACCAGGAGAAGGGGTGTGGCCAGCAACTTCCCTCTCACCGTTCGGGTAAAGAACCGGGTCCCGTCGTAGGAGTCGCTGAAGGGCAGGAAGCGGCGGGCCAGCCGGACCACGGGATTCCGCTCCAGATCCACCGGCGCTTCCTTCTGGAGGAACATCCTGATCCCGGTAACGATCAGGATGCCGCCAAATACGTAGATGATCCAGTTGAACCGCTCCAGCAGGAGCGCGCCCAGCGCGATCATGATCAGGCGCATGACGATGGCGCCCAATATTCCCCACTTCAGGACTTTGGGCTGGGCGTCGGCCCGAACGCAGAAGTAGGAGAAAATGAGGAGGAAGACGAAGAGGTTGTCGACACTGAGCGAGAGCTCGATCAGGTAACCGGTGTAGTACTCCAGGGCCGACTGGGTCCCCTCCCGCCACAGCACGAAGAGACCGAACAGGAGCGCCACGGTTATGAGACCGCCGCTCCAGCTCAGCGCCTCCTTGAAGGTGAGAACATGAGAGCGGCGGTTCAGGACTCCGAGGTCGAGGACCAGGAGCCCGGCGACCAGGCCGGTGAAGCCCAGCCAGACCGAGAGATCATGCTGACCCACTCAGCGGCCCAAGGCCATCGCCTCTAGGCGCGCCACCCGCTCCGCCGTCGGCGGATGGGTGCTGAACAGTTTGGCCACTGGTCCCCCTTGATAGGCCAGCGGGTTTACCTGGGCCAGGGGCGCCGCCGCGGGGGCCACGTGCATCGGAATGCGATGAGCCAGCGAGTCCAGACGCAGGAGAGCGCTGGCCAGCGGCTGGGGTCGGCCCAAAATCAGGGCGCCCACCCGGTCGGCCTCGAATTCCCGCTGCCGGGAGACCGCAAACTGAATCAGCATGGCCCCGATCGGCGCCAGCAGGATCAGCGCCAGCTGGGCGTAGGGGTGACTGCCGTCGTCGTCCCGTCCGCCGCCGAACATGAGCAGATAAGGGAGGTTGCTCAGCGCGCCGGCGATGCCCGCGGCCACGGTGCTGATCAGCATGTCGCGGTTCTTGATGTGAGCCAGCTCATGCGCCAGCACACCCTCCAGCTCCTCCTGGGGCACGTATTTGAGGATGCCGGTGGTGACGGCAACGACCGCGTGCTCGGCATTGCGCCCGGTGGCAAACGCGTTGGGCTGCTCGTGGGGGGCGACGGCCAGGGTGGGCATCGGGAGGCCCGCCCGCTGCCGCAGCCGGTCGACCATCGCATACAGCTCCGGCGCCTCCTGGGCGGTGACTACCTTGGCCCCGTACATCCGAAGCACCAGTCGGTCCGAAAAGAAATACATGATGAAGTTGAAGATGCTGCCGATGACGAGCGCAGCGACCAGGCCGCTGGCCCCCCCGATGAGCTGACCCACCAGTACGAACAGCCCCAGCAGTCCTGCCATGAGCACGAAGGTCTTGACGTTGTTCATCTGTCCTCCCGTGGGGCCTAAATGAAAGAGCGAGACCCCGTCGCTCCGCTTTCGCGTGGACGAAGGTCTCGCTCTAAGGCCATCCCGCTTTGCCTTCCAAATGAACCGTGCTCGCCCCTGGCGAACAGTCCTGACGATTCATTCGTCCGCCCGAGGGCGGATAAGCTACTCCCCTTCTTGAGGGTACAAAACTAATAAATGCAGAAAAGAAGGTCTAGGGTCGAGGGTCTGGAGTCGAGACGTTCTAGAACCCTGGCTCCGCTCGATGCACGGGATCGTCCAGGATGAGGGCCGGCACGGTCGAGCCAGCCGCGGTCTCGAACTGGCCCTCCGGGATCACGAGCAGCGCGTTTGCTTTGACCATGGAGGTCAGAATGCCCGACCCCTGCGGACCGGTGAGCCGGGCCTCGAGCCCTGACGCCCCCTCGCTCACCACCCCCCGCAGGAAGTGCTGGAGCCGGGGTCGTACGCTGATCGTCTCCCCAACCCTGACCGGTGCCGAGCGTCGAAAGTAGAACCGGTGTCCCATCATCTTCCGGATGGCAGGGCGTACGAACAGCTCGAATGTCACCATTGTGCTGACCGGGTTGCCGGGTAATCCGATCCAGGGCAAACGATGCAGGACCCCGAATCCCACCGGTGCGCCGGGCCGCATCCGCAGCTTCCAGAAACGAAGCTCACCGCCCATGTCCTCCATCACCGACCGCAGGTAGTCATGCTCGCCCACGCTGATCCCGGCCGTCGTCACCAGAAGGTCGCAGTCCATCGCTCTTGCCAGATGGTCCCGCAGACTCTCGGGATCGTCCGCCGCTATCCCCAGGTTCACCGGCTCGCCGCCGGTTTCCCGGACCAGCGCCACCAGGGTGTGGGTGTTGCTGGTCGCGATCTTCCGGCCGCTCAGGATCGCCTCGGGCTGGTCCACGTCGACGATCTCGTCGCCACTTCCGAGGATGGCAACCCTGGGCCGGCGGTACACCAGCGGGTGGGCCACAGCCAGTGACGCGAGCACCCCGAGGTGAGCGGCCCGAAGCTCGGTGCCGGCCGTGAGCACGGTGCTGCCTCGTTTGATGTCCTCGCCCGCCTGGCGGATGTTCACCCCTACATCTCGATCCTTGACGATGGTGACGGTCTTAGCGCCGAGGTCGGTGTCCTCCTGCCGGATGACGCTGTCACTGCCGTCGGGGAGAGGCGCACCGGTGAAGATCCTGGCGCACTCGCCGGGACCGATCGGCCGGGTGGGGAATTTGCCGGCCGGCAGGTGTTCGACCACTCGGAGCTGCACCGGGCTCGATTCGGAGGCCCCGCGCACGTCCTCGCCTCGCGCGGCGTAGCCATCCATGGCGGAGTTGGTCCAGGCGGGGATGTCCAGCCGGCTGACGACGTCCTCTGCCAGGACACTATCCAGGGCGTCATCCAGGGGAATGCGCAGCGCCGGTTGGCGCTCGACTTCCTCGAGAATGCGGCTGGCGGCTTCGGCCGCGCTGAGCGCGGTCACCCCTCGAGGACCAGTGAGCGCTCCCAGGCCAGATTGGCGAGGAGTTGCAGCCAGATGGTGTCGTGAAAGTGGAGGACCGGGCATTCCGCCTTGAAATCGGAATCGTCGGTGATCACCGCCACCCACTCATTGGCATTAGGAGCGGCGGCGTCATACAAAGGTTCCCGGGCGGCGGCCCGGCGGAACACTTCGATCTTGGGCAGAGGAGCGGCCTTGTATCCCTCGGTGAGCACGATGTCGGCCCCCTGCATGTACTGCCGGGCCAGACTCACCGGGTCGTAGGTGTCGGGGCTCCGCTCGAACAGTACTCGGAGATCCGGAGAGGCGATGAGCACCCGCTCTGCCCGACCCTCGTGAAAATGGCGCCAAGTATCGCTGCCGTGGCGGTCGGCTTCAGCGGGATGATGGCCATGCTTGATGGTCATCACTCGATGTCCCCGACGCACCAGCTCGCTGGCCAGGGCCACGGCCAGCGTTGTCTTGCCCGCGTTCTTCCGGCCGATTACCGAGATGATGCGCGTTGACGCCACAGCTGGTCCGCTCGGCTAAGATCTTCCGCAGTGTTGACGTTGAAGAACACCAGCTCCGGGTCGGCCAGCGCTTCAACTTGATCGCGAGAGAGGGTGCCAACCCGGATGCGGCCATGGAACCCGATCGCGCGCAGGTCCCCTTGGTCGAGGCTGGCGGTGATCGCATCGGCACAGGCCGGTCCGTACCCGGCGCAGAGTGGCTCGACGCCGCGTCTCCCACCACTCTCCGGAAGTATGGCATCATAGGTGGTGAGACCGTCAGCCAGGGCCTGAAGCAGCGGCTCCGACACGAACGGCATGTCCCAGGCAACGCAGACCACCGGAGCCGGTGCGCTGAGGACTGCAGTGTAGATCCCGCCCAGGGCTCCGTAGCCAGGCTTCGAGTCGCTCACGGTTCTCAGGTCAGGTCTCCAGCCAGGTGCATCGGGCGCATTCGCCACCAGGAGCGGGGGCTCACCCAGGGCGTCGGTCATCACCCGTGCCAGCCGGTCGAGAATCCGTTCCCCGCCGACGACCTCGAGCCCCTTGGGCCGCCCACCAAATCGGGTGGCACCACCTCCCGCCAGAATAGCACCCCGTACCACGCTGCTCTAATACCTCCTGCCCGGCCTGCGCTCCAGCACCACGTCGAATCCGAAGGTCAGGCTGAAGAGATGCTTGTACACCACCTCGTGGGGCGGGATGGTGCGCGCCTCGGGAGTGGCACCGGTGACCTTCTCCACGCCCATGATGTTGTCCCGCAGCTCCAGACGCAGATGGTACCCCTTCGCGACGGCAGCCGTGAGACCGATCCCCAGTCCGAGGTACGGGGCCACCCGGGACTCGCTGTCGTCGTCATAGACCACGAGATCGACGGCCCCCTCGGGACTGGGAAATTGTCCCACCATCCTGATGGAGCTCTGGCTGCTGAAGAGCAGGCCCAGATTGGCTCGGCCATAGGGCGAGAAGGAACTGCGGCTGTTTATTCGATAGATCGGGCCGGTTGACACCGACACCGCGGTTGCCGACTTGGTAGCACCCTGGATCGAGGTGCAGGCGGTAGCCACGTCGGCGCGGCCGGAGGAGAATATGTGACGGCAGCCATCCTCGTAGCCCAGTCCCACCAGAAATGCTTCGCCGCCCCAGCCAAAGTGGTCACCGGGAAAGTAGGTGCCGGCGAAGCTCACCCCTAGAGTGCTTCGAATCTTTCGGGTCAGGGCGAAGGTGTCCGCTGGAACGATGAACTGCACCGGCTGTGCCGGCACCGCCCAGAGATCCGCACCGGTGATTACACCAGCGGAAACTGTGAAGATCAGCCGGGCTTGGTCCTTGGTGGCCTGAGCCGGGGCGGACGACGGCGCACCAACCATCCCGAGGACCAGGACGACACGGGCGAGCTCTCGGACGTGCATCAGACCCCCAGGAATTGATGATCCACCGCGAGACAGCGGTCCATCACCACCGCGATGCCGGCGGCCTCGAGTCGCTGAGCCACCTCCTCATGCCGAATTCCCTGCTGCATCCAGACCAGTTGGGGCCGAATCTCCAGCAGCTGCTCCAACAAGGCCGGAATGTGCTCCGAGCGGCGGAAGATGTTCACGATTTCGATCGGTCCGGCCACGGCGGCGGCCGTCCGCAGATCCGGGTGCACCGGCTCTCCCAGGGTCACCCCGCCGGCGGGATGCACCGGCACGATCTTGTATCCCGCCCGTTGGAGATAGCCCGCCACCATGTGGCTGGGCCGCTCGGGCTTGCGGCTCAGCCCGACCACCGCGATCCGCTGGGCTCCGCGGAGAAGCTCGGCCAGCTTGACGCGGTCGGGAGGCACCTCAGACGGCGCCGTGATGCT
>DASRIN010000545.1:0-4391 GCA_035649975.1 Gemmatimonadales bacterium | reverse complement strand
TCGATGGGCTCCGGCACGGAGGGGCGGATTGTGCGAACGCTCGCCATCGCTCCTGTGAGTCGTTTGGCGTGCACCGCCTGCGCAGTGGGGCCGGTGAACGGTGGCTCGCCGGCCAGCATCTCGTAGAGCACCACGCCGAGGGAGTAGACGTCGCTTCGGCGGTCGAGATTTTGTGCGCCGGAGGCCTGCTCCGGGCTCATGTACTGCGGCGTCCCCAGGCTTACGCCGGACTTGGTCAGCCGCACGCTGCCGTCGCCTCCGCTCCATGCCAGCGCGATGCCAAAATCCGCGATCAGGGCCCGGCCGTCGTGGAACAACACGTTGTCCGGCTTGATGTCGCGGTGGACAACGCCGTGGCGATGGGCGTAGTCCAGGCCGGCGGCAATTTCGGTGGCGATGCGGACCGCGTCCTCGACTGGGAGTTCGTGCTCGCGAGTGAGCCGGGTACGGAGCGACCCGCCCTCCACGTACGGCATCACGTAGAACACGGTGTTCTCGACCCGACCGGAATCGAACAGCGGCAGGATGTGGGGATGCTGCAGGTTGGCGGTGGTCTCGATCTCCTTCAGAAAGCGACCGGGGCCGAACAGGGCGGCAAGGTCGGGGTGCATGACCTTGATGGCGACCTTGCGGTTGTGCCGCGGGTCATGAGCCAGGAAGACTGTCGCCATCCCCCCAGCGCCCAGCTCGTGATCGAGAACGTAGCGGTCCGCGAGCGCGGCCTTGAGGGAATCGAATGGTTCGGGCATTGAGTAGAAAAGATACGGGAAGATTGGCAGGCCGGGATGGGGAGGTCTCGTCGCTGCGGCCCAGCCGATAGCCCTTCCGGTCGCTGCAGTGCGCTGCCACCCCACCGCCAGTGCTAAAGCCCTCCTAACCCCGGCGCACTGACGCGACCTCCAGGGCTATTCGGCTTGACCTCCGCTCCTCGCCTTCAGTGTCCAGGTGCCAGCGGCTGAGCGCAGGTCGAGGCGACCCTCTGCAGGACGCGTCAGTGCGCGGGGCTAGAAGGCAGTACCGGGCGGGTGGTTGGGCAGCGCACTGCAGCGGCCGGAAGAGTGTCGGCTCGGCCGGAGCGCATCCTACCAGACGCGGACTCGATCCTTCTCAGTCAGGTACAGCTTGTCACCGGGCTTCACTCCGAACGCCGGATACCACGCATCAATATTCCGTACGGTCGACGCCCGGTACTTGTCCGGCGCATGCCCGTCGGTGAGGATCTGGTTCCGCATCGACTGGTCCCGGGTCTTCTCCCGCCAGCTCTGAGCGAAGCTGATGAAGAACTGTTGGTCGCCGGTGAAGCCCTGCACCGTGGGAGCCGGCTTTCCGCCCAGCGAGCGCTGGAACGCGCCGTACGCCGCGGCCAGGCCGGCCACGTCGGCGATGTTCTCCCCCAGCGTGAGCTGGCCATTCACGGACAGGTCGGGAAATGGACGATACTGGTTGTACTGTGCAACCAGCTGCTTGGACGACTCCTCGAAGTGCTTGAAGTCCTCCGCCGTCCACCAGTTGTGCAGCCGCCCCTTGGAGTCGAACAGGGCTCCCTGGTTGTCGAAACTGTGGCTCACCTCGTGGCCGATGATGGCGCCCATGGATCCGTAGTCCATCGCGATCGGCCGCCTGGAATCGAAGTAGGGCGGCTGCAGGATGGCGGCGGGGAAGTTCATCGCGTTCATCGCCGGCAGGTTTACTGCATTCACCGTTTGCGGCGTCATCACCCACTCGGTGCGATCCACCGGCTTCCCCAGCTTCTCCAGTGACTGCCGGTACTGGAACAGCTCGGCTCGCTCCAGATTGCCGTAGGCGTCGCCCTTCCTGATCTCGAGCCCGGAATAGCTCGGCCACTTGTCTGGATACCCTACGCCGACCTTGAGCACGGCGAGCTTGGCCTTGGCCTCCCGCTTGGTCTCCGGCGCCATCCAGTCCAGCCGGTCAATGCGGTCGCGGAACGACGCGATCAGGTTGGTCACCATCTCCTGCGCTCGCTGCTTGTCCGCTGCGGGGAAATAGCGCTCGGTGTAGATCCGGCCTACCGCGTAGCCCAGCGCGGCGTTGGTGGCGCTGACCGCGCGCTTCCAACGGTCGCGCGGCTTCTGCGCTCCGCTCAGCACCGGTCCGAAGAAGGAGAACGACTGCTGATAGAGCTTGGACGGGAGGACCGGCACGCGGGACTGAATCGCATGGAACGTCAAATAGTCCTTCCATACCTCCAGCGGCTCGCTCGCGGTGAGCGCCGAAATGCCGGTGACTGCGCTGGGCTGCCACACCACGAACCGGGAGGACTTTTCCAGTTGTGCGGCGGCGAAGAAGGTCTCCCAATCCAGCCCCGGGGCCTTGGACGCAAACTCGGCTCGGCTCCAGTGGTTGTTGGCCTTACTCACATCGCCCGATTGTTCCCGACTCCAGTGCGCCTTTGCGATCGCCGTCTCCACCTGCATGACCCGGTCGGCTTTGGCCTGATTGTCAGCGACGCCGGCCAGGCCGAGCAGGGCGGCGATGTGCGCTCGATACTTTTCCCGGACCTCCCCCATCGCGGACGCGGTGTCCACGTAGTAGCTCCGGTCCGGCAGGCCCAGTCCGCCCTGGAGCAGGAATGGCGAGTACTGGCTGGGATCGTCCAGATCCTGAGCCACCCAGAGCCCCAGCAGGTTCTCGGTATAGAAGTTGGTGGCGTTGAGCGCGTCCACATCGGCCCGGATGGTGGAGCCGAGGAACCGGGCCAGCTCCTTCCGGTTGCCGATCGCGCTGATGGAGTCGAGGGTGGGCTGGAGCTGCTTGAGGCCGGCCCGCTCGATCGCCGTGCTGTCCATGAAGGTGGAGTAGTAGTCGCCGATCATGCGGCGGTCCGAGCCGGCGGGACTCGATCCCTTGGCCGCGCCCTGGATCAGCTCGGCCACGCGGTGGTCGGTCTGCTCTGCGAGGATGGAGCCGGCCCCGTAGGAGCTTCGGTCGGCGGGGATCTCGGTCTTCTCCAGCCAGGTGCCATTGGCGTAGGCAAAGAAGTCGTCGCCCGGCTTTACCGAGCGGTCCATCCCAGCCACATCGATGCCGGGGGATTTCGGGGGGTGATTGGTCTGGGCCCGAACCGCGGGCAGCGGAAGCAGGATCAGAGCGGCGATGAGGAGCGAGCGATTAGAGCGAACGGAGCGCATGGATGGACCTATGAAGGCGTTGCGAATGCGTACGAGCGCAGGCCGAGTCTGGTTCCAGGGGTCGAGTCTGGTTCCAGGGGTAAGGATAGCCGGGGAGGCCGGCCGCCAGGGATTCCCCCAGGTGCCTTAGCCCAGATTCTCCTGGATGAATCGGGGACTGAGATGCACGTCCACCTGGACCAGGGGCTCCTCACCGATGCAGGTGAAACTGTGGATCTCGCCCGCCTTTATGACCAGGATGTCACCGGCGCCAGCCTCGAATTCCTCCCCGTTGACCACGTAGCGGCCGCGACCTTCCCGGAGAAACTGCACTTCATCATACGGATGCCGATGGGGACCCGGTCCCCGGCCGGGCAGTGCCCGCAGCAGGAACACCGAGATGCCGACGTCGCCGTGCTCGGCGCCCACGAACTGGTGCGAGCTGCCCTGGAAGGGAAGGTCCTGCTGCCGGACGCGATACATGCTGCGGCTTCTCCCGTGCCTAGGTCTCTGCGGAGAATCGGGTCATCGGGCTGCTCCAGTGACAGGTATGCGGAACGTACGGTGGGGACTAGTCAGGCCACGGAGATATTGGCGCCAATCAGCGTGAGATCGCAGTACTCGAACCGGCCATCACGGTGGACCCGTTCCCCCCGCTGCACCGAGAGCGGCCGGCGAAAGATGGGGCCGTCATAGACGCAAGTGTGAAACTCGCCCCGCTCGCCGCAGGGGTCGACCGTCACCGGCAGCTCGGCCAGCAGCGCCGAGTCGAACTCCCGGCCGCAGAACTCGGCGCCGAGCTGAGTGGTATCCACGCAGGTGAGGATGGCGCGGAAGCCCTGGTCCACGAACTCGCGGGCCAGCTGCGCCGTGTCGCGGCCCCAGAGGGGAAAGACCGGATCCCAGTTGAGCCGGGCGAGGAGCGCTTCGCGGTAGGCGCGGACGTCGGCTAGGAAGAGGTCCCCGAAGGCGAGATGCCGGAGCTCGGGCTGCACCACGCGGAGGGTGTCGAGCGCAGCCGCGAACGCATCCTCATAGATCTGGTTGCTGGCCGCGACGGGGATGGTGGCTTCCACCACCAGCAGTCCCAGCTCGGCCACCTGGGCCTCGAGGATGCTGCGGCGTACGCCGTGCATGCTGATCCGGTCGTAGTCAGCCGTTACCGTGGTTACCAGGGCGACCACTTCGAAGGCGGGATCGGCCTGGAGGGCCGTGAGCGCGAGGCTCGAGTCCTTCCCCCCGCTCCAGGCGAGCGCCACG
>DASRIN010000544.1:0-2005 GCA_035649975.1 Gemmatimonadales bacterium | reverse complement strand
CCCGCAGGTGGGACAGGACGGCGCAATCGTGAACCAGCTCAGCAGCACCGGGCGGCCGGCGCAGACCGGACAGCGGAGCCGGAGCGCGCGGCCAAAGAGCGTGCGCGCACCGGGAAGCGGGAGTGAATCGGCAGCGTCAGCGACCCGCGCTGTCGGCTTTGGCGGGAGCGAGGACATACAGCAGATAGTCGGCCCGCTTCCGGACTTCTTTGCCGGGAGACAGGTCGTCCAGGTTCGGGACCGGTAGAGCCGTCACTACCAGCATCGACGCCCCGCCGGCTCGGCGCAAGGCCCGCTCCGCGGTCCCGAGCCGGAAATCGCTGTGGAACGAGCCGTTGTAGTGCACCACGAGCCGGCCTGGGCTCCAGGCGCGGGCCACCGACTCGGCCATGGTTTCATCCTTGACGCACTGGGCCTGGTACATGCGCAGGAGCCGCCCCCGTAAGTCCGCCTCGCTGGCGCCGGCGGGGCCATGCGCCGACATGTCGCCCATCACCGCCGCGAACTTCTCGTAGTAGTCGTCCTCCGGACAGGAGACCTGCTCGGCCGCGTGGGACCGCATGGGAGCGGCGACCGTATCGAGTCCCGCCAGGCCGGTACGCGATACCAGCGAGGCAAGCGGACGCGGCGTGTTGCTCGCCACCACCGGCCACCCGCGACTCCGCGCCAGCTCCACCAGCGGCCGGTAGTCCGCCGCATAGTTTTTCCAGGGACGACTGTCCCGCAGCAGCTCCTCCTCCGTGGCCGCCCCGGCCAGGTATCGATCCAGCAAGGGCTGCACGTCCCGCTCGAACATTTCCAGGGCGAGCGTCACCGAGTCACGCCGCCGCGCCAGCCCTTCGAGGATGGCCAGCTCCATCCGGTGGGTAGCGGGGTCGTTGTGTTCCTCTCCCACGAACACCAGATCCGCGGCGCCGAGCCGCGCGGCCAGGGTCTCGAAGTCGATGAATTTCTTGTGCTTGGTGTCGTAGACGCGGTGGGGGATGTACGAGGGAGCCGGGGAGCCAGGGAGTCGGGGAGCCAGGGAATCCCCGACCGGTGCTTGCGCGGAAACTCCTGCTGCGAAGAACGTCGTCATCACGCACAGGACCAGCCCGGGGCCTCCGGGCTCCCTGGCACCCCGGCTCCCTGACTCCCTAGATCGGCAGGTCATCCCGCACCAATACCAGGATTGCGGCCTGCTGCACTACCAGGTAGCGCTGGTCTTCGAAGCTGATCTCGACCGCCGCCTTCCGGAAGAAAATCGCGTGATCGCCCACCTTGGCCTGGATCGGGCGAAAGCGCGTGGTCTTCTCTCCCACCTTCCACGGCTCATCCTCGAAGGCGGAGATGTCGGGGAGCGGATCGCCGACCCCGATTGCCACGATCAGGCCTTCCTGCACCTGTTGGGTGTCCATCGCCGTGGCGGGAAGGTAGAGGCCCACCTTGGTGCGCTCTTCCCCCTCTCCGGCCTTGATCAGCACGCGGTCGCCGGCAACCAGGAGCTTCTTAGGCGGGAAGTCCATTCTCTCCCCCCTGCTCGTGAATCGTGACGACCTTGATGACCCGGAGCTTCCGAACCATCGTCGGAAGCTTGAGCATCACCTCTTCCCCCGGCTTGCGGTCCTTGAGCGCCTGGCCCAGCGGGGAGGCGAGCGAGATATGACCGGCGTCGATGTCCATCATCTCCGCAAAAACGACGGTGTAGGTCTCCTGTTCTCCGCTTGGGACGTCCTCGACCAGAACTTTGGAGCCGAGGCCCACCCGGTCACGAGGGGCTTCCGTGTTGGCCAGCTGCGCAATCTGCTCCAGCCGGTGATGGAGCTGGCCGAGGCGGGCCTGGACGAGCTGTTGCCGCTCGAGGGCGGCCTTGTACTCGGAGTTTTCCCGTAAGTCGCCCATGGCCACGGCGGTGGCGATGGCCTGGGGTAAGGTCTGGGTGAGCTCCCGGGTCAGGTCCTCAATTTCCTTACCCAGCTTTTGTCGCATGCTCTCAATCATCAGGGCTGCCACACAAAAAAGGAGC
>DASRIN010000543.1:0-6250 GCA_035649975.1 Gemmatimonadales bacterium | reverse complement strand
CGCTTGGGAAACTGGCGGCTCTCGAGGTAGAGGCTGCAGAGATTGCTGGAGAGGGTGAAGCCGGCGGGAACTGGAATGCCAATGGTGGTCATCTCGGCGAGTCCGGCCCCCTTTCCGCCGAGGATTTCCTTCATTGCCGAGGTGCCGTCGGAGCGACCCTGGCCGAAGAAGTAGACCAGCGGCTGGGTGTAGGCGCCGCTCATGCGGGAGTCGCGATCAGTGGAGCCGCATGTCGAAGACCCACCGGATTATCGGGGGTCGGCGTCGGGTACTTGCCGGAGAAGCAGGCATGGCAGAAGCCGGTGTCCTTGCCCGCCGCCTGCAGCATGCCGTTCAGCGAGAGATAGCCCAGGGTGTCCACCTCGAGGAACTGGCGAATCTCTTCGGTGGAATGGGTCGCCGCGATGAGCTCCTCCCGGCTCGGCGTATCGATGCCATAGTAGCAGGGGCCGGTGATCGGGGGGGAACCCAGCCGCAGGTGCACCTCACGCGCACCAGCCGCCCGAATCATCTGCACCAGCTCTTTGCTGGTATTGCCTCGAACCAGGCTGTCGTCCACTACGACCACCGACTTTCCGTGCATGACCTCACGCACCGGATTGAACTTGATTTTGACCTTGGCCACCCGCAGGGCCTGGCTGGGATTGATGAAGGTGCGCCCGACGTAATGATTCCGGATCAGCCCGTGCTCGAGCTTGATGCCGGAGACCTCGGAGAATCCAAGAGCCATGGCGTTCGAGCTGTCGGGCACGCTGAAGACCACTTCGGCCCCGAGCGCCGGTTGTTCCCGGGCCAGTTCCCGCCCCAGCTCCCGCCGTACCCGGTCCACCGATTCACCGAACACGGTGCTGTCCGGACGGGCGAAGTACACCAGTTCGAATACGCAGCGGCTGACCTGGCGGGGGCTCAGGCGGGGCAGGTCAGTCACCTGCCCGTTCTCGATCCGGACGAAGTCTCCGGGCCCGAGTTCGCAATGGAAGGACGCGCCGATCAAGTCGAGCGCGCAGGATTCCGAGGCGACCACAATGCCGCTGCCCAGGCGGCCGAGGACCAGAGGGCGAAACCCCCGGCTATCCACCACTGCATACATGCTGCGGCCCACGGTAATCACCAGACTGTAGGCCCCGTCAACCTGCTCCAGCGCCTCCCGGATCTGATCGTCCACCGTGCTCGCCTTGGAGCGGGCGATCAGGTGTACCAGGACCTCGGTGTCGCTCGAGCTGGTGAAGATCGCACCCCGGGCCACCAGGTCCTGCTTGATCGCGTCGGCGTTGATCAAGTTGCCGTTGTGCGCGATCGCCAGCGGTCCGCAGCGGGTGTTCACATTGCAGGGCTGGGCGTTAGCCAGGACGGTGCTCCCGGTGGTCGAGTAGCGAGTGTGGCCGACCGCGACGTCGCCCGGCAGACTGGAAAGGGTCTGGTCATCAAAATTCTCCGAGACGAGCCCCATGCCCCGGTGAGACCGGGCCGATCCGTCTCGGTCGATGACGACCATTCCGGCGCTCTCCTGGCCCCGGTGCTGCAGGGCATAGAGTCCCAGATAAGCAAGCCGGGCCGCATCCGGCAGGCCGGAGATCCCGATGATCCCGCACATACTATTCTCCCGCGGTGCGATCCACGTCCGGATGTTGCATCCGGCGGGGAATCGCATCGAAATAGATCCGTCGCAATGCTTCGGTGCTCCAGGAGAACAGTTGAGGGCCTACCTGCAGTTCCAGGGTTCCCGCGCTCTCGACCAGCCCGGCCCGGAAAATCGGCACCCCGTGCTGGTCAGCCAGAGCGATCAGCGGGCGAGCGGCGCTTTGGGAGCAGGAGACCACCGCCCGAGCACCGTCCTCTCCGAACAGCAGCCCATCCAGCGGCAGGTCTGGCGCATATCCCGTGAGATCGAGTCCCGCACCCAGGCTCCCCGGCACGTAGGGGCCGCCAATCACCGCCTCTGCCAGAGCGACGGCCAGGCCACCCTCGGAGCAGTCGTGCGCCGAGCGAAGCAGCTTGCGATCCGCCGCCGCCACCAGGAAACGCTGCAGCCGGAGCTCGGCCTCGAGATCCACCGCCGGAAGATCTCCCCCTACGAAATCGCACACCTCGGCCCAGTAGGCCGAACCGCCCAGGATACCGCTGGTCTGGCCCAGTATGAACACCTCATCATGCGGGGAATCGAAGTGGCTGGTGACCCGATTCTCCACGTTGGCCAGCAATCCGACCATCCCGATTGTCGGCGTGGGGTCGATGGCCCCGCTCGGGCTCTCGTTATAGAACGACACATTGCCACCGGTTACCGGAGTGCCGAAGGCGCGGCAGGCATCGGCAATGCCCCGGCAGGCCTCACGGAACTGAAAGAACACCTCCGGCTTCTCGGGATTGCCGAAGTTGAGGCAGTTGGTGATGCCGAGCGGTTGGGCCCCGCTCGCCGCCACATTTCGGGCCGCTTCGGCGACAGCAGCCTTCCCGCCCTCGTACGGATCGAGCGCGACCAGCCGGGAGTTGCAGTCCACCGTCATGGCCAGGCCGAAGTTGCTTCCGGGCACTCGGAGGACTCCGGCGTCGGAACCTGGCGGGAGAACGGTGGAGGCCTGGACTGTAGAGTCGTACTGCTCGTAGACCCAACGCTTGCTGGCGAGATTCGGGCTGTCCAGCAGCAGCTCCAGGGCGCCTTCGAGGTCGACCGCGGGCTCACCCGGCTCGATCACCGACCGCCGCGAGCGGGCCTCTTCGCCCTCCTCCGCATCGGGGTGGTAGGTGGGACAGTCCTCCACCAGACGCCGACCAGGAATGCTGACGACCGTCTGGCCGTGATGCTTCACCCGGAACAGGCCGTCGTCGGTGACCCGGCCGATCGGCGTGGCGGTGAGCTCCCACTTGGCGCAAACCGCCTGGATCTGGTCAACCTTGTCGGGCTCCGCCACCACCAGCATTCGCTCCTGGGACTCGGACAGAAGGATCTCGTACGGAGTCATTCCCTCTTCGCGAGTGGGCACCAAACCGGTGTCGATTTCCACTCCCACGCCCCCTCGCGCCGCCATTTCGGCCGAGGAGCTGGTAAGGCCCGCCGCGCCCATGTCTTGAATCGCCACAATTAGCCGCGACGTGATCAGCTCCAGACTGGCCTCGAGCAGCAGCTTCTCGGTAAAAGGATCACCCACCTGAACCTGAGGCCGGCGGGTCTCGCTCTGCTCCGAGAGCTCCTCCGAGGCGAAGCTGGCCCCGTGAATGCCATCCCGGCCGGTACGGGCACCGACGGCGAGAAGCACATTGCCCACGCCATGGGCCGCAGCGCGGATTAAGTCCCGCTCCCGCAGCAGCCCGACACACATGGCGTTGACTAGAGGATTGCCGGTGTAGCTGGGCGCAAAGTTCACCTCGCCGCCCAGCGTCGGAACTCCGACACAGTTCCCGTAGTCACCTACGCCCCGGACCACGCCGGCGAAGAGGTAGCGATTGCGCGGCGGGTGATCCAGTGGCCCAAACCGGAGGCTGTTTAGCAGTGCTACCGGGCGCGCGCCCATGGTGAAGACGTCGCGCAGAATTCCGCCCACTCCCGTGGCAGCTCCCTGATACGGCTCCACTGCGGAGGGGTGGTTATGCGACTCGATCTTGAATGCAACTGCCCAGCCATCGGGTAGCCGCAGCACCCCGGCGTTCTCGCCCGGACCCTGGATGACGTGGGGACCCGCGGTGGGGAAGGTCTTGAGAACCGGCTTGGAGTGCTTGTATGAACAGTGCTCCGACCAGAGGGCAGAGAAGACTCCCAGCTCGGTGAAGGTGGGCGCCCGCCCGAGCATTTCGATGATTCGGTTGTACTCTAGCTCGTTGAGATTGTGTTCCCGAACCAGCTCGGGCGTCACCTGGCGCTCCCCGAGAGGGGAGAGCGGGTCGATAGCCGCGCGGGCGACGCCGGAGACGGTCAACGCGGTCTCCCTAGCTCAGGGGCTGCCCGGCCCGTGAGCCGGCTTGTCCCGGACGCCCCGGCGTGAGTCGCGGAAGGTGGAGAGCGCGTCGGACAGTACTCGGGTAAACACGTTGACCCGATGCTCATGCGCGACGGCCTGGAGCTCACCGGCATCGAACCACATGCCACCGCAGTGAGGGCAGGTCTCGATCTGGACCCCGTGGAATTCGCTGCTCGCGAGGTCGTAGCCATCCTTAGGGCATTTCATGTAGTGGCTCTTGCGCTCGGCCTCGACCGCCGCCGCCTGGGCCTGCTCTCGTTGTTTTCGCAACAGCTCCGCGTCTTCACGAGCGAAGTATTCGGCTTCGTTCCGGCTGCGCTTATCGGACGTCATTGCTCGTTATCCTCTGGTCGGTACTGTGCTCGTAGGACGACACCGGCGAGGTGAAGAAGCCGGCCCCGCCGGTCAGGCCCAGCAGGCGGTCGGATGCGCGCTCCGGGTGCGGCATAATGCCCACGACGTTGCCGCCGGGGTTGCAGATGCCCGCGATATGGTTGGCCGAACCATTGGGATTGGGCTGAAAAGGCGAGCGCTCGGTCGCGGCCACGTAGCGTAGCACAATTCGGCCCTCGGCCTCCAGCATGCGAAGGGTATCGGGTGGGGCCACGTAGCGGCCCTCCCCATGCGCCACCGGAAGCCGCAACCGGGCGCCGGGCTCGTAGTCACAGGTGAACGCGGTGTCGGTCTGCTCCACCGTCACGTCCACCGGCTTGGACACGAAGGTCAGGCCCGCGTTCCGGAGCAGCGCGCCGGGAAGCAGATGCGCTTCGCACAGGATCTGGAATCCATTGCAGATCCCCAGCAGTGGCCCACCCTCCGCAGCGTGACGTTGCACCGCCTGCATGATGGGGCTGAACCGCGCGATGGCGCCGGATCGCAGGTAGTCGCCATAGCTGAACCCGCCGGGCAGGATCACGATATCGGCGCCCCGCAGATCCGATTCCCGATGCCAGACGAAATACGCTTCGCCCCCGTAGCGCTCCACGGCTCGCAGCGTATCGAAGTCACAGTTGCTGCCCGGAAAGCGGATCACCGCTACCCGGGGCATCAGTCCTCCTCCACGTTGAGCAGGTAATCTTCGGTCACCGGATTGGCCAGCAACTTGTCGCACATCAGCCGGGCGCGAGCTTCCGCCTCGTCTCGAGAAGAGGCGGCCACGTCGAGCTCGATGGCGCGGCCCACCCGGACCGCGCCGGCCTCCTCGAAGCCGAGCGCAGTCAACGCATGCTCCACAGCCTGGCCTTGGGGATCCAGCAGTCCGCTTCGGGGCATGACTCGTACGTGCACGCGGAAGGTCATTGGTCCAGCTCCTGTCGGCGATCGCCCCACCGTCTGCGCTCATGGGAGAGTGGAGGCGGCAGGGTCGGGTCGTTGCCGTCGGCAATCCGCTCATCCACTACCGTGACGGGTTCTGGCCGCTCCATCAGGCTCAGCACCGTGGCACGCCCCAGGCCGTACACCATGTAGAGCAAGCCCAGAGGAAATAAAAAATACTCAGGCGCGAGGATTCCGCCGAGAAGGATTACCAGATGGACTGCCAGACCCAGGATGCCCCGGGCGCTGCGAACGCCGATCGGTGGGAACTTGGGATATTTGACGTTGCTGACCATGAGGACGGCCAGTAGAAGCATGAGTACGACCAACCCCTCATGCTGGAGATCCAGGTAGGCCAGCGATGCCCGGTACCAGTTGGTCTGGCTGAACGGGTAGTACACTGCCAGGGTCATACCCGCCGCCGGCGAGGGCATGCCGGTAAACCAGCCGGTGGAAGGTTTGCCCGCCGAGAGCACGTTGAAGCGGGCCAGCCTGAGCGCTACGGCGACGACATAGATGTAGCACAGTATCCAGGCAAAACGACCGGCGCTGGAGAAGTCGAGAAAGTACATCAGCAGCGCGGGAGCAACTCCAAAAGAGATGACATCGACCAGCGAATCGAGCTCCGCCCCGAACCGGGTCCCGGTGCCGGAGAGGCGGGCAACCCTACCATCCAGCATGTCGAGTATGCCGGCAAAGACGATAAACCAGCCGGCCCAGCGGAAGTTACCGTTGAAGGCCGAGACGATAGCCCAGAATCCGAAGAAGAGGTTCCCGAGGGTAAACGCGCTGGGCATGACCACGACGACGTGCCGCATCGTGGGACGCCGAAGACCCTCCCCTCGCGGTCTCAGCTCCATTCAGCCACCACGGTTACCCCCACCAGGGTGTTGTCGCCGGTCTTGACCAGGAGTTTGGTATTCCGGGGCAGGAAGAGATCGACTCGGGAGCCAAATCGGATCATCCCCAGCCGCTGCCCCTGC
>DASRIN010000542.1:0-3200 GCA_035649975.1 Gemmatimonadales bacterium | reverse complement strand
TTGGGCTTAGGCGGGGCCTCCTTGGGCTGCAGGTACATCATCTGGATCACCCGCGGTTGCGGCTGTGCCTGGTGCTCGCGAGCCTCGTCCGGCGCCGCCCTCGACAACGTCAGGGCCAGAAGCAGAATCGCCGCGTGCCCCAGAACGCTCGCCAACGTCAGTCGTGGATGGCGATGCCCGGTGGTGAGCTGTTCCCACTCGGCAAATGGAGCGCGCCGCGGCCTCCCGGGCTGAAGCCCGAGGCCGAAGGGATGCCGACCGTTGATGACCCGGCGAGCGGGCAGACTGACCTCTCTAGAAGGCGGACGCGAGCAATGCGCTTGCAGCTATGGACTGAGAGTATAACGCAACGAAGCGGGTGAGGCGGTAGGTACTTGGGCTAGGTCCTGCAGCCGTAGGGAAAGCGGCGGTACATGAGGCGGCGGTACGTGAAGCGGCGGTAGATAGAGCGGCGGTATCCCGCTGCTCTACCTACCCTTGCACCATCCACCGCTGCGGTACCTACTGTCTAATAGCCATCCGCATGGCATCCGGCGTCCTATCGATCCGCCGCAGGATGGTGTCGCGGTCGGACTCATTGAGGAGCGGCGAGGCCGCCAGTATTTCCGCCCGATGGCCCAGCTCCCACACCTGGTTGGGCTTCTGCTGCTCCTGGGCGATCCATGCCGCGTCGAGATAAGCAAGCGCCGCTGCCTTGAGGTCTCCTTGGGTGAGCGCCTGCTCGGCTGCGCGGGCCATGTCCTGTCGGGCCGCCGAGTGGTCGCCGGCGGCGTAGGCCAGGGCCGCCGCCTCGGTCAGACAGCGAACCCCCACCGGATCCTCCGCGGCGCGGAACTCCGCCGAGCGGCGATACAGACGGGCGGCGTCGCGATAGCGCCCAGCCTGGCCGACCTGGACAGCAGCAGCATGCAGACTGTCCGCCTTCACCGTGCTGACGATGGTGGGCAGGCGGTACTGGGCCGCCGCAGAGGCGGGCAGGCCGACGGTCGCGAGCAGCACCATGGCTGCGGAAGCGCGATGGGTGAGTTGGGTGTTCATTGGCAGCTCCTCAGACCGGTCTCATCTCATGTGGTACAGGGTCACGGTCGATAAGCTGGCAGCTGGGACGAGCCAGCGCAGGGGACGTTCGTCCCACGATTTCACGGCCTCTGACACGGACACGGTGAGCTCCGGAAACTTCAGCCAGGGCGAGTAGCGTAGTGCAGGGAACTCTTCCGGCCTCGGCTATGAACCTCGCGGCACTCGTTCCGGCAATCGAAGTCCTTATGTCACCACTGGATTGGGGTAGCCAGGACGCCTGGCTAGCCCGTGGCCTGGAGCGGGTTCGAGACGTGGTGGGTGCAGGAGAGTCCTTCGCAGAAACCTCTCCGACTGCCGAGCTGGAGCAGCTGCTCCGGCTCGAGGGTGATGAGCCCGGATGGCTGGAAACCGCGCTCGACTCCGCAGCCACCGGAGGTACCGGGAGTGTGTTGCCGCCCAAAGCGGCTGAGGCTCACCTACCGGTGGTGTCCCTGCGATGCGCCCTGGCTGCCGGCCTATCGATGCTCCACCGACTGCACGGGTGGAGGAGCACGCTGGGTCAGGTGTGCGATGATGTGAACGCCGGGATGGCAGTCTTCAGGGCGAATGAGCTAAGAGAGATCGCGAGGAACGGACGCTGGACGGAATTGCTGGAGGAGGAGCCCAAGCGTGACCATCTGCTCGACCTCATCACCCGCCAGGCGGGATACACCGCCGCATCGGTTGGCTCACTTCGGGAGGATTACCGGGAGCTGGAGTTGCCCGGGCGGAGCTACCGGCTGATAGCCAAGCAGGTGCCCGCCGGAGATCTGCTCCCTGAGGCCGGTGTCCTCGTCCTGATGGACCGGCTGGGGCCGGAGCTTCCCACTACGCGGGAGCTGCGGGTCACTTTTGGACTCCGGGGTCGCGAGCCGCAGGTCGCGCTTCTTGCCGCCGAAGGCCTCTCCAATGCCGCTATCGCTCAACGGCTGCGGCTGAGCGCCCACACAGTGCGGCATTATCTCGAGCGGGTACTTGGCCGCCTCGGTCTCCATTCCCGCAAGGCGCTGGCTTTGCACCTGATGGGTGCTGAGCGCGAGAAGCAGCCAGTGGAGCCCCGGTAGCCTAGCCACCCGTCCGCCTGACCACATCTCGATATAACTTCTCACCGAGCCCCGGCGGCCCCTCGGCACCGGTCGACCGATCCAATCCTTAACCGAGACGTATACCAGATGCGTGACCGCTCGCTACCCGAGGTCCGCAAGGGTCAGGGCGACGTCAAGCTCTCCCGAGAGGAGTTCGCCCGCCGCCTGGGCGAGCGCTTCTACGATCCCGCTTTCGATGCGGTGCGAGGCGAGATCGACCGGATCATCGAAGTGGCCTGGAAGAACTACGACGAATACCACAAGAGTCCTCGCAAGCGAAAAGCGGGGCCCGGCTTTGCCGATCCGGCATTCGAGCTGCCGATCGAATGGCTGGAGGCGCGCCAGGCCATCCTGACCGCACAGCGGCGGCAGTCCGATCCGTCAGCGGCGTCACGCATCCTGCTGGTCTGTGGCGCCGCCCGGCATGACCAAACCTGCCCCGGGGAGATGTCGAAGACCTTCCGCCTGGTTCAGCTGGCCAGGGAGATCGTCGAAACCAGCGACGGGTTCGAGTGCGACCTGCTCGACCTGAGCCATCTCACTGCCCAATACGGCAGACAGATCCTGCCCTGTAAGGCCTGCGTCTCCACCGCCATGCCGCTCTGTCACTGGCCCTGCTCCTGCTATCCCAACCATGCTATGGGGCAGGTCAACGACTGGATGAACGAGATCTATCCCCGATGGGTTGCGGCCCACGGCGTCATGATTGTGGCACCGGTGTACTGGTACCAGGCGCCGGCGGTGCTGAAGCTGATGATGGATCGACTGGTGTGCGCCGATGGCGGGAATCCCGACCTGACCAGCACTCACGGTAAGAAGCCGGAGGAGGCCAAGCGGCTCGAGCTGCAGGGTTGGGATTATCCCAAGCACCTGGCTGGCCGCGCCTTCGGTATCGTGGTGCATGGCGATGCCGCAGGGGCAGACACCCTACGCCGTTCGCTCACCGACTGGCTGCTCGACATGGAACTGGTGGAGTCCGGTAACGCGGGCACGCTCGACCGCTACATCGGGTACTACGAGCCCTACGCCACCAGCCACCAGGCGCTCGATCGCGAC
>DASRIN010000541.1:0-3204 GCA_035649975.1 Gemmatimonadales bacterium | reverse complement strand
TCGGTTACCTCTGTTTCCAATCAGGCCTGGAGGTGCCCCCACAACCAGTAGGATCCCATGACCAATACCTCGCCCCGAAGCATCAACTCGGAGCATGCCGACCCTATCCCGTCTTTGACCGACCGAGTGACAGAGCGCGTTATGAACGCGCGACTTGCCATCGAATCTCGGCCCAAGAGCCGCCGCTCCCTGTTCCCCCTTCAGGATCCGAAATCCACCGCCGAACAGCGCGATACCCAGTCGCTCAAGCGGGTATTCCGCGACATGGGCCACGCTTACCGACGTTATCGCCGCCAGACCGGCGGACCGGTGGTGCCCGGCCTGCGAGACGCCGCCTATAGCTTCAGGGCGAATCCCACCCTCCCGGGGCTCGTCGGAGTGGCGGCATTCCTGGACAACTTAGATCTGCTGAGTTAAATGCACGCCAGCCGCTAGCCGCTTCGGCCCCTCAGCTGTGAGCGGCAGCTGGTATGGCGAGAAGGGGTGCGACTCCACTGCGCAACACGCGCTCGGTGGTGGATCCGCGTAGGGCGTCGAGGAAACCGTTGCGCCCGGCCGTGGTCATGACGATGAGGTCGGCGGCGCACTCGCGGGCAACGGCGATGATGGTGTCCACAACCTCCCCATTGCGCGTCACCCTCTTCCAAGCCCAGCCGGGCTGCTCCTCGGTCTGAACCGAAGGCATTTCGCCAGTGCTGCCGACGTGGAGCATGGTGAAGGTGACCTCCGGACACTGCAGCGCCCACGTCAGCCGCCGGGCGGCTTCCACGGCCGGCTCCGGCCGCGGCGCCGAGTCGATCGGCAGCAGCACGCTCCGAAGCGAAGCACTCCCGTCCGCCTGTGAGATGAAACCCTGACACCCGTAGGGGATGAAGAGCGTGGCGGCACCCGCTGCCCGGGAGATAGGCTGCGAGATCGAGGCACGGGTCCAGCGCATGTGGCCCTGGTGCGCGTGCGCGGCAAGCACCACGAGGTCGGTCGGGTTTTTCTCCAGGAACCGCTCCGCCGCCCGGACCGGATCGGAGTCCTTCATCTGGACCTTCCGCACATCGATCCCGATCGAGGCTACGGCCTGGCGTGGGCTGTTGGGCGGGAGCACCCGCCAGCGCTCGAGCATCCCGCGGACCCGCGGGAACTCGGTCCAGTTCCGATCCCGCCGCTCTGACACATGCAGCACGTCCAGCCCGGCCGCGGCAACGAGCGCGATCTTGAGGGCGTGCGCAAACGCCACCTCGCTGCCTTCAGAGAAGTCAGAGGGGTGGAAGATCGTCTGAATTGAACCAATGGCAGGAGCGATCGTGGTCCGCCTATCAGCTTGAGTGTCCTGCTGCGCCCCTTTTTCAGTGCACCAGCGGAAGCTGCGCGGAGACTTCCACCTGGGCTATGTTGGAGAGTCGCCGGTCAATCTGCATCGCTCGCGCGGCGATCTTCGCGGGCACCACTTTCTGGAACTCGGCCAGCCACTTCTTGCGCAGGGCGGTCATCTTGGCATCCCGGTCGAGGTGGGCGTTGATGAAGGCGAGCGCCCCCTTATCGTCCAGCGTATCAGAGCTCTCGACGTACTTCTGGAGACTCTTGAGCTGAGCGTCCATGATGACGTTCTGCTCCTTCTGGTAGGCCTCGAAGACCGGCCAGAACTTTGCCGCCTGCCCGGCCGTGAGCGTGAGGTTCTTGGCCATGATGTCCGCTCTCGTGCCCTGCATGTCCGCCCGCACATTCTTCAGGACGCTGTCGGCCGACGGGCCTGCCGCTGTGTCCGTCGAGGCCTGCTTTGCTGGTGCCTGGGCCTGCGCTGAAGTGACGACAAAACCCACGACGACGAGCCAGGGCAGAATCCGGTGCATCGCTATTCCTCCAGGGAGTAAGAGGCAACTCTAGCATCAACCTACCCAGTAAGGCACTAGACCTTGGTACACCCTATACCTCATGCCGTTGCCGCGCTGGACAAGGCCCGTCGCCGCTTCTCGACCTGTTCCTTGGTGAGGGCGATATGGCTCTTCAGGATGAAGAGCCGCTGGGAGTAGCGCAGCGGGACCGATAGATTGCTCGCCCGCTTCGCCAGGTCATCCAGCTCCGCCGCCACTTCGTCTGCGCGGGCGGGGTTGGCCTGGTTCAACTCCGCCTCCAGGACCATTAACTGGCCGTAGAGATTGTAGATCCGGCGCTCGATCAGGTACTGGTAGATGCCCGGCAGGAAGCGGACTGCGGGAAACACCAACACGAACAGCGGAATGAGCAGGATCAGGAGGCGCTGGGTTATGCCCGCCAACCACAATGGTAAGACCCGGTACCCGAACGGCAGCCCCGACTGGTAGAACTCCCGTGCCTGCGCACTCAAAGGCAGGTTGACCGCCTCGGCGGCGGGAAATCGTCCAGATTGGTGAAAGATCTCCGGGCCGCCATGGATCTCGGAGGCAGCCTCCAGCAACAGGTATTGCAGCGCGGGATGGAGGCCCTGGCGCACCACCAGGCTGGCCTCGACAGCGAGTAAGGTGACGTCCTTCGGAGGGATGTTCCTCGCCAGGTCCGCCACCCCGGTAGGGAGCACGACCTTGTACAGGCTGGGAAAGAGCGCGACATATGCGTCCGCGCGGGGATAGCTCTCGAGCACCACGCCATCCGCCACCAGGAGTCTTCGCACCACCGGCGACCGCCAGGACGTCAGCATCACCGCGCCGTCGATCTCTCCCCGCAACAGCGCTTCGGCGCTTTGCTCCGGTGGAAGCCCGAGCAGCACGACGCTCGTCTCCGCTATGCCATTGAGCGCCAGCAGTCGTCGAGCCAGGACCCGGGTTGCGCTGCCCTCGGGCTCGATCGAGATGCGTTTGCCCTTCAGTTTCGTCCGTGCCTGGTCACCGAGCGGGCGGCCGCGGAAGAACGACCAGAGTGGCTCGAGCGAGACCGTGCCCAGTGAAACAAGGTCGGGCGACTCCTCCCGGCTGGTCAGTCCGCTCTCTACGAAAGCGACCTTCACGCCCGAGGCGGGGTCGCGCAGACGCGCGAGGTTCTCCACCCCGCCTTCGGTCCGGACCACCCGGAGATCGATCCCTGCCCGCCGGAGGACCTCCTGGTAGCGAGCGCCGAGCTCGTGGTAGGCGCTCCCCTCCGGCCCGGTCGCCATGATGAGTGTACGTGGGGGGAAAGGGTTGCCCACTGTGAGGGCCATCCAGACGCCCGCACCGAGGAGGGCAATGACGACGAGGA
>DASRIN010000540.1:0-6155 GCA_035649975.1 Gemmatimonadales bacterium | reverse complement strand
CCGGAGATATCCCGTCCCGGCTGGGAGGCGCAGGTGGCCAGTCTCCTGGCAGAGGTGACCGCCGTGGTGATCGAGCTCGGCGGCACCCCGTCGGGTGAGCATGGCGACGGGCGGCTTCGGAGCCACGCCCTCGGCCGGCTGTATGGCGATGAAATCGTAGAGCTGTTCCGGCGTATCAAGTCGAGCTTCGATCCCAATGGGATCCTCAATCCCGGGGTGATTCTTCCTGGTACCGAACCTCCCATCAGCCGGCTGAAGGTGGGCGAAGGGGCGGTACGGCTTCCTGAGGATATCGAGCGCGGTCTCCGCGAGATCGAGGTGAGCGGAGGGTACTCGAAGTGCAGGTTGGAGCTCGCCGATTAGCTCCGCATTCCATTACTCTATTGCGTGATTCATTCCCGGCTCCCGGTCCCTGGTCCCACCAAAAGTCACCATGGAAATCATTCGCCAACCCCGCGTTACTCTCATTGCCCGGCCCCAGTTCCTGGAGCCGGCCCACCTCCCGGTTCAGTGGAAGGGCTACGCCGGTGACGGCGAACGGATCGCCGAGTTCGCCGGCCGGCTCTGCTACATGAGCCAGCACAACCCAGCCGGCCGAAGCACCGCGGAGTACCTGACCAACATCCTCAAGCAGGGCCATGGCTCGGTTTTCGAGCATTCGACCTATGTCATGCTGATCGAGGGGATCTCTCGCTCCTGCAGCCACGAGCTGGTCCGGCATCGGGCCGGATGGGGCTACTCCCAGCTGTCACAGCGTTATGTCGACGAGTCACAGGCAGCCTTCGTGATGCCGCCCGCTATCATGGGTGATCCCCGCCTGGAAGCGGAATGGACCAGGCAGGTGGAGGCGGCGCAGGAGGCCTACGTGGCAGCGGTCGAACAGCTCATGGCACGCTATGAGTCGGTCGAGAACAAGGTGCATCGCCGGAAGATGGCGCGAGAGGCCGCCCGGAGCCTGCTCCCCAACGCCACCGAGGTCAAGATCGTGGCCAGCGCCAATGTGCGGGCCTGGCGCACCATGCTCGAGCTCCGCCTGGGTGAAGGGGCCGAGCTGGAAATCCGCCGCATGGCGGTGGCATGCCTGCGGGTGCTCCAGCAGGAAGCGCCCTCGCTCTTCGCCGACTTCGAGATCTATCAGTCGTCAGAGGGCGGTGAAGCTGGCCGGGTCGGCTTTCATAAGGTGTAGACGCTAGGTCACTAGTCACCAGTCGCTAGTGCCGATCAGTCAGAGAGCGACTCGCGACTAGGGACTAGCGACCTCTTCAAAAAACTCACCTCCACTTTTTTCCAAAAAAGTATTGTGCCCTCAAAACCTTTTTCTTACTTTTGTTGCGTCGATCGTTCGACTCGTCCCTGGCTCGTCTTTCGCGGACGGCCTTTTTTGTAGAAGGGGATCATTTGGCAGTTCGGATCGGACTAGCCTTCAATCTCAAACCCGAGGCGCCGGCTAACCCAGCCGGGGCGAACTCCGACTCTCCTTCGTCCGACGAGCCTCCCAGTCGGGCCCTCCGACCAGACCTCTCTCAACCAGACCTGTATGCCGAGTGGGATGAACCCGCCACCATCGATGCGGTGGAGCGGGCCCTCAGCACTGTGGGTCAGGTGTATCGGCTCGAGGCGGACCACAGCTTCCCCGCGCGGCTGGCGCTGCTCCGGCCCGACTTCGTCTTCAACATTGCCGAAGGTCTCTACGGTCCCAGTCGCGAGGCCCACGTTCCTGCAATCTGCGAGTTCCTCGGGGTCCCCTATCACGCCTCCGACCCGCTGACCTGCGGGCTCGCGCTGCATAAAGGCCGCGCCAAGGAGATCCTCTCCTATCACGGCGTGCCGACCGCTCCCTTCGTGGTGGCGCGGTCGCCGGCCGATGCGCGCCGGGTGAAGCTCCCCTGCCCGCTCTTCGTGAAGCCTGCCTTCGAAGGCTCGGGCAAGGGCGTCACCACTCGGAGCCTCTGCAGGAATCGCTCGCAGCTGGTTCGTCAGGTCTCTCACCTGCTCGCCACCTACGCCGAGCCGGCCATCATCGAGACCTACCTCCCGGGCCAGGAGTTCACCGTCGCAATCCTCGGCAACGGCCACGAGGCGCGCTGTTTGCCGATTATCGGCATGCGATTTGATATGCTGCCAAAGGGTGCGCCACCGATCTACGGCTATGAGGCAAAGTGGATCTGGGATACTCCAAATAATCCCCTAGAGATCTACGAGTGCCCGGCCAGGATCTCCGAGAGGCTCGCCAAGGAAATTCGAGCGGCCGCCCTCGGAGCCTACCACGCCCTGGAATGTCGCGACTGGTGCCGCGTCGACGTACGCTGCGACGCGGAGGGTCGCCCGATGGTCGTCGAGCTCAACCCGCTGCCGGGCGTTTTGCCTGACCCGCGGGACCACTCCTGCTTCCCCAAGGCCGCTGCGGCGGCCGGCATGGGCTACGACGATCTCATCCGCTGCGTCGCCGACATTGCCTGGCGGCGGATCAGCGGGCGTTCACTCCTGGCGGAGGTGGCCTGATGAAAGTCGCGATCCTCTTCGATGCCGGCAGCGAAGAGTGGAGTCCCCAGGACGTGGCCGCTGTGGTGGCCAACGTCCACGAGGTGCGCGATGTGCTCCGGCGTCGAGGGCACGAGGTCGAGCTGCTGCCGGTACGCTATGGCGACTTCCGCTGGCTCTCCCGGGTTCGCCGGGCCGACCTGGTCTTCAATCTCTGCGAGGGCATCAACGGCCACGCCCGCTTCGAGGACCTGGTCGTCGGCACCCTCGAGCTCACCGGCGTCCCCTTCACCGGCTGCCGGACCTGGCCCACCACGGTTTGTCATCGGAAACACGTCGCCAACACCCTGCTCTCCTCCGCCGGAGTGCCGGTGCCCGCCTTCACCCTCGCCCAAGCCAACAAGACGCCGGCCGACTTCCCACTTCCGGCCATCGTGAAACCGGCGGCCGAGGATGCCAGCGTGGGGATCGACAACAGCGCCGTGTGCACCAGCAAGCGGGCGCTCAAGCGGCGGGTGGCCCAGATGCTGGAGCAGTTCGAGGAGGTCGTAGTCCAGGAGTACGTCGCCGGGCGGGAGTTCAATGTAGGGTTTGTCGGCAAGCGGATGCTTCCCATCGCGGAGATCCGCTTCGATACCCTACCGCAGGGCACCTGGCCCATCGTGAGCTATGCCGCCAAGTGGATCCCCGGCAGTCCCGAGGACGAGGGCACCGTTCCCGTCTGTCCCGCTGAGCTGGATGCCGAGCTGCAGCAGCGCATCGGCCAGGTCGCCCGCAAGGCCTGGGAGCAGATGGCCGAGTGCGAGGGCTACGGCCGGATCGACATGCGGCTGAGCGAAGACGGGCAACCCTACGTGCTCGAGGTCAATCCGACTCCGGACCTCTCCAGCAACGCGGGCCTGGCCCGCATGGGGAGGGCCTTCGGCTGGAGCTACGACGACCTGGTCATGCAGATCGTAGACGAGGCGCTGACCCGCTCGCAGAGCCTCCGGGCCGCCGCCGCCCTGGTCAGTGGAGTGTCCGCCGCGTGAGCGGCACCGCCGTCTCTCTTCATCTCCGCCAGCTTACCCTCGCCGACCGAGGCCGCATCGAGGAGATCACCCGTGCGGTCGGGCTCTTCCGCGAGGACGAGATTGCCGTCGCGCTCGAGGTGTTCGACGAGGCGGTCTCCGGCCGACCCGGCAACACCTATTCGTTGCTGGGGGCCGAGCTCGATGGGCGCCTGGCCGGCTGGATCTGCTGGGGTCCCACCCCCTGCACTCTGGGGACCTACGATCTCTACTGGATGGCGGTGGATCCCGGCTTCCAGGGCACCGGCATCGGCACCGCCCTCCTGGTCGAGATGGAGCGGCGTCTGGCCGGGTCTGCTCGACTCATCATCATCGAGACCACCGGCCGGCCGGACTACGCCGGCACCCGGGCTTTCTACCAGGCAAGGGGTTATTGCCCGGCGGCAACGATCCCGGATTTCTACGCCCCTGGAGATGACCAGGTGGTGTTTGTGAAGAACGTGAGCGGGAATGACGGGTTATCGTCGGGAGGCTACTATGGCTGAAACCTGGCAGGAAGTCCTCAAGAAGAACTCGATCGCCTCGCTCGAGGCGTTAGCTCAGAAGTTCGGTCCGGAGAACTTCCCCGAGCTCGACCGGTTGCGGCAGGCAGCCGAGAACTTCGAGTTCCGGATCTCTCCCGCCATGGTGGAGCTGATCAAATCCCCGAACGATCCGATCTGGCGGCAATATGTCCCCTCGGTCGAAGAGCTGGATGTGGTTGACGGCCTGGTGGACTCGCTCAACGAGGACGCCGACAGCCCGGTGCCAAACATCACCCACCGATATCCCGACCGGGCCCTTTTCCTCGTGTCGCCGGTCTGTGCCACCTACTGCCGGTTCTGCACCCGGCGCCGCAAAGTGGGCGACCCGGAAAAGATTCCCATGTCCCAGTTCGAGAGCGCCTTTCAATACCTCGAGGCCCATACCGAGATCCGGGACGTCATCATGTCGGGGGGTGACCCGCTGCTGCTGAACGACCGCCGGCTCGAGGCCATCCTCACCCGGTTGCGGGCCATTCCCCATCTCCAGATCATCCGGATTGGGAGCCGGATCCCCTGCCATCTGCCGGAGCGGATCACGCCCGAGCTGTGCGCGATGCTGAAGCGGTTCCATCCGCTCTTCATCAATACCCACTTCAACCACCCCGACGAGCTCACCCCGGCTGCCGTTGCGGCGCTGGGCCGCCTGGCGGATGCCGGCATCCCGTTGGGCTGCCAGACGGTGCTGTTGAAGGATGTGAACGATACCCCCGCGGTCATGATGGAGCTGATGCATCGGCTGCTGATGGCCCGAGTTCGCCCCTACTACATCTATATGGCCGATCAGGTGGCGGGCGCGGAGCACTTCCGGACCACGGTCCAGACCGGGATCGAGATCATGCGGGCGCTCCGAGGCTGGACCAGCGGACTGGCCATTCCCTACTTCGTGATCGATGCCCCGGGCGGCGGCGGCAAGATTCCCATTCTGCCGGAGTACGTGGAGAGCATGAACGAGGATGAGGTGGTGCTCAAGAACTTCCGGGGGGAGCGCTACGTCTACCGGCAGCCACGGGAGCAGGCAGGAGTGATCGAGCTGAAGAACCGGCCACGGCGAGGACGGAAGCGGAGAACGGCGTAAAGGAGGGAGCTTACCTCGCCTTCCAGCCGGGCAGCCGGCTGACCCACGAGTAGGGATCGATCTCCACGTCCTGGAGCCTGCGGTTCACCGCCGCCACGTTGGTCAAGGCGTAAAGAAAGATCGCCGGCACGTCGGCATTGAGTGTATCCATTGCTTCCCTCCACTTCTGCTTGGCCCTTCCGACATCCCCTTCGCGTGACGCGGCGCTGACCAGGGAGTCAAAGACCGGGTTCGCGTAATGGCCATAGTTGAGGCTGGTCCAGCCCGCTCGGGTCCACTGGTCCGCCAGACCTCGGGGACTGGGTTCATCAAGATACGCGCCGATATAGCTGTCGAAACGGCCCTTCGCGAGCCGCTCCTGGAACACCGGGAAGTCCACCGTCGTGACTGTCGCCGGCATTCCGGCCCTGCGCCACGCCTCCTGGACCGCCACGGCGAGCCGCCGCCGGTTGGCGCTGGTCGAAGGCACCAGAATGTCCACGCTACCGAGCCGGCCGCGAGACTCCAGCTTTGCAATCGCCGCCCTGGCCTGCGCCGAGTCATACGGCAAGACCTGGGTATCGTCATCCCAGATCCAGAGCAGCTGCGACATCGGCCCCGGAGGGGCCTTGGTATCCGGACCAAAGACCGCGCGGGCCAGTGTGGGTCGGTCCACCGCCTGGGCCAGCGCACGTCTCAATTCCCGGCTGCCGAGAATCGGATGGGGCCTGCCCGCCGCATCTGCGACCCGGAATGCCACAAAGCCGTAGCCCGCGGCGGGGTACCGTACCAGTCGGAAGTTGGTGTCTGCGGCAACCCGGCGAGCCCGCTCCTCCGAAAGCACCGTCTCCATCAGATCGGCCTCGTGCCCCAGAATCAGGTTGAGGGCCGCGTCTGGATCGGGCGCGAACCGCCAGAATACTCGGCGCAAACTGGGCCCATCCTCTCCGGTTCTCGCTGTGTCGGCGGCCAGCGTGAGGAAGCTGCCCCGCTGCCAGGCCTGGATGTAATAGGGTCCACTACCCA
>DASRIN010000539.1:0-10901 GCA_035649975.1 Gemmatimonadales bacterium | reverse complement strand
CGTCCTCAGTGCGGAGGAGATCTTCCAGCAGGATCCGAAGCGAGTAAGGAAGCCGACTGAGGTCTATGCCGGCTCGGGCCAGCGCCTCCAGCCGGAAAATTTCATAGCTACGCCCACCCACTTTGAGGGTGGATCGCGCTCCGAAGGAATCGTTCATGGCTGTAAAGTAAGCAGTTTACCCTACCCAGCTATGCCCCCAGCCGCTGCCACAACACTGACAAAACCTCAGACAGTGGACATTCGGCCGCGATGCTTTTACAGTGTTGGTCCGATTTGGATGTTCGTGGCATCCATTATCCCACCAGGATCAACGCCGCAATGCCACAGACCGAGGATGCGAAGCCGGTCGTAGCCGGCAGCGCGAACTGTCTCATTGTGGACGACGAGCCCAGCGTGCGTCGTTCGCTGATCCGCATGCTCCAGGCGCAGGGCTTTCACTGCCTCGAGGCCTGCAGCGGGCGAGAGGGACTCAAGGTTCTGGACCAGACCGGCGAGATCCCTCTTATCATTTCCGACATGCGGATGCCCGAGCTGGACGGGATGGGCTTCCTCGAGGCGGTGCGCCAGCGATTCCCCGACAGCTCGGTGATCATGCTCAGCGGGATCAGTGAGACCACGACGGCGGTGGATTGTCTCCATCTGGGAGCCGCCGATTTCCTGCTCAAGCCGATCTCGCTGAGCGAGCTCCAGGCCCGGGTAGCGCGGGCCCTTGAAAAGCGGGCGCTGGTGCTTCAGAACCGCTTTTATCAGCAGCACCTCGAGCAGCAGGTCCAGGAACAGGCCCAGCGGATTCAGGAGCTCTTCCTGCAGGGTGTCCAGATGCTGGCCCGCGCGCTGGAGGCAAAGGATGCTTACACTCGGGGCCACTCCATCCGGGTGAGCGGGTACGCCGTGGCCACCGCGGCCCGGCTGGGCTTCGCCGGTGCCGGTCTGGAGGGGATCCGCCTGGGCGGAGAGCTCCACGATATTGGCAAGATCGGGACCCGCGAGGCGGTGCTCCACAAGCCGACCTCGCTGACGCCGGATGAGTTTCGGCAGATCACGGAGCATCCGGCGCTGGGAGAGCGGATGCTGTCCCCCCTGGCTCACGAGTCACCCGACGTGCTGCGCATTGTGCGATCCCATCATGAGCGGCTGGATGGGAGGGGGTTTCCGGACGGCCTTCGGGGTGAGCGGATCCCCATCGAGGCCCGTATCGTGGCGGTGGCAGACTCGTTCGACGCCATGACGACTCGCCGGCCATACCGGGACGCCCGTGCTCCGGACGATGCCATGCGGGAGCTCCGCCGAGTGGCCGGGACCCAGCTCGACCCCCAAGCAGTGGAAGCCTTCGTGGAGGCCTTTCCCGACCCCCGCGAGCTCCCGGTTTCAGCCTAGATTTCGCGCAGCATGGTTCGCATCCGGATGGCCAGCGCCTCGATTTCCCGCAGGCTGTTAAGGGTTTCCGGATCGATGTGATCTTGGTTCAGCAGGAGGAGTTGAGTCTCGGCAAGTAGGGCTGAGAGCGGATTGGACAGGTCGTGACGCAGTCGGCTCAGACGCTCGGAATCATTCATAGTGAGTAGGACGGAACCTCCCCGTTGGATCCTTTGTTGGTTCAAACATCATCGTACCATGGGCCTTCCGCAATAGAACCGGAGCCGCTTGCCAGCGGCGCCTCTTGACTCGACACCTTCCAGCGCCTACTTTCCGGTGCTTCTTGTTGACAGGAAATTCCCCGTCTCCACACCGACTCGGTAGTTTGGCGCCCTCTGGGCGCTCTACATATACCGTCCAACCACGCTGGATCTTGCATTTTCACAGTCACCCCGTCCCAGCTCGCGTCGTCGCGAGCCCGTTCGCTCTGGAGTCCCTCCCGTGGATATCGCTGAGCTAAAGCAGAAGTCGGTCGCTGAGCTCCACACTCTGGCCGAACAGCTGAACATCACCAACTACTCGGGTCTTCGAAAACAGGATCTGATCTTCCGAATCGAGCAGTCCCTGCTGGATTCGGATACGGTCATCCGGGGCGAAGGCGTGCTCGAGATCTTGCCCGAAGGCTACGGGTTCCTGCGGAGTCAGGACTGGAACTACCTGTACGGTCCCGACGACATCTATGTGTCGCCCAGCCAGATCAAGCGGTTCGATCTGCGCACCGGCGACACGGTCATGGGCCAGGTGCGGCCACCCAAGGAAGGCGAGCGCTATCTGGCGCTGCTCAAGGTGGAACAGGTCAACTTCGAGGAACCGGAGAAGACCAAGCATCGGATCGCCTTCGACAACCTGCGGCCCCGCTATCCCGATGCCCGGATCCGGCTGGAGCGGAAGAACGGGGATCTGTCCATGCGGGTGGTCGATCTCCTGAGCCCGCTGGGCAAAGGTCAGCGCGCCCTAATCGTGGCGCCGCCCAAGGCGGGCAAGACCATCCTGATGCAAAAGCTGGCCAATGCGATCAGCGAGAACCACCCAGAGATCGTGCTCATCGTGCTCCTGATCGACGAGCGGCCGGAAGAGGTCACCGACATGGAGGAGAACGTCAAGGCCGAGGTGATCTCCTCTACCTTCGATGAACCCGCCGACCGGCACGTGCAGGTGGCGGATATGGTCATTGAGAAGTCCAAACGGCTGGTGGAGCATGGCCGAGACGTCGTCATTCTGTTGGACTCGATCACCCGGCTCGCCCGGGCTCACAACGTGGTCGTTCCTCACTCCGGCAAGATCCTCTCCGGCGGTGTGGATGCCAACGCGCTGCAGAAGCCGAAGCGGTTCTTCGGCGCCGCGCGGAACATCGAGAAGGGTGGCTCGCTCACCATCATCGCCACCGCCCTGATCGATACCGGCAGCCGGATGGACGAGGTGATCTTCGAAGAGTTCAAAGGCACCGGCAACTCCGAACTGGTACTGGACCGCCGGCTGGCCGACCGCCGGATTTACCCTGCCATCGACATCCAACGCACCTCGACCCGAAAAGAAGAGCTGCTGATGGACAAGGATGAGCTCAACCGGGTCTACCTGCTCCGCAATTTCCTGGCTGACATGCCGCCGGTGGAGTCGCTCGAGTTCCTGCTGGAGCGGATGAAGCGTACGAAGAACAACAAGGAATTCTTCGCGACCATGGCGCAGTAGGTCGAAAAACGTAAGCAGTGAACGGTGAGCGGGCTCGGAGAGAGATCTCTGAAGTTGCCTGCTCACCGCTTACCGCTTACTGCTCGCCATTATCTTCGCGTATGCCCATGCCACCCACTGGCCGGATTCTGGGGATCGACTGGGGCGAGGTCCGAATCGGCCTCGCCCTGAGCGATGAGACCCAGACCCTGGCCAGTCCCCTCGTGACGCTGACTCGGCGACGGGGAAAGCGCCTGCCGATCGGCCGGCTGCTCGAGCTTACCGACCAGCACCACGCCGCTGGGATCGTGGTCGGCCTCCCCCTCGCGGCTGACGGGTCGGAGACCGAGAGCGCAACGTCCGCCCGGGAGCTGGCCAGCCGCATGATGGAACACACCCGCCTCCCACTGGAGCTGTGGGACGAGCGCATGAGTACGGCGCGGGCCCTGACTGCAATCCGGGAACAGGGGGGGTCGACCCGGGGCCGAAAGGGTGACGTGGATGCGCTTGCCGCAGCAGTCTTGCTGCAGCACTTCCTGGATGCCCGCCGGAACCGCGCGGAAGGAGTGGAAACGGCGGAAGGAGCGGAGAGCGAGTGAATCGTTCCTGGGTGTGGCAGGGCGGGAGGCGACGTCTGACGGCTGTTTCGGCTCTTTCGGTTCTATTCGCCTGTTCCGCTTCCCCTCAAAACGCGCGCGTCATCCTCCCCCCAGGCGCATCGTTTTCAGCCGTGACCGACAGCCTCGCCGCCCACCGGGTCATCACCAACCGCCGCTGGTTCAAGCTGCTGGCCCGGATTCGAGGGGTGGATCGCTCGGTCCACGCGGGTGTCTACGAGTTCCCCGCCGGCATCTCGGAGTGGAGGGTGCTCGGCATGTTGGCCAAGGGTAAGAAGGCCGCCCTCCGATTTACCGTTCCCGAAGGCCTTACCATACAAGACGTAGCCGCTCTGGCTGCGGAGCGGCTGGGAATTCGCGAGGACTCGTTCGTGATCGCCGCGCGGGATGCCCGAGCCGCGAGCGCCATCCTTGGCATGCCCGTTCCATCATTCGAGGGCTTCCTCCGCCCGGAGACCTACGTCCTTCCGGCCGACATCAACGGGCGGGAGCTGGTCCGGATCATGGCCCAAGGGTTCAAGTCCGAGTGGAAGCCCCCCTGGGACGCCCGGCTCGACAGCCTGGGTATGAACCGCCTGGAGCTCGTCACCCTGGCCAGCATCGTGGAGGGAGAGGCCCGGGTGGACGACGAGCGCGAGACGATCGCCGGGGTGTACCGCAACCGGCTCCGGATCGGCATGGCGCTTCAGGCCGACCCCACAGTGCAGTATGCCATCAGCCTGAAACGGGGGCGCCGGAAATCGCGGCTGTTCGAGAAGGACTACCAGTTCAAATCGCCTTACAACACCTATCTCAACCCGGGCCTGCCTCCCGGTCCGGTAAACTCCCCCAGCCGGCGGAGCCTGGAGGCGGCGCTGTATCCTGCCAACGTGCAGTTCCTCTACTTTGTGGCCCGGCCCGACGGCCGACACGTGTTTTCCCGAACCTATCGCGAGCACCTGCGGGCAATTCGCCAGATCCGCCAGGGTACCGCCAGCCGCTGACCCACAGCCTACGAGTCCGTCAGGAAGGCGCTATACCGGCGCGCCGCGGCTTCGGTGTCGTCGGCCGTAAGTATCCCTGCGATCGCCGCCACGCCCACGCCACCCCGGGACAATACGGTCGGCACGTCCTCCGGACCCACGGATCCGATAGCGATACAGGGCCGTCCTCCCGCCAGTCGGCACAGCCGCTCGAAGCCATCCGGGCCCAGGGCGGTCCCCGCGTCGCTCTTGGTTGCAGTCGAGCGCCAGGGCCCAATGCCCCAGTAGTCGGCGCCGGCAGCGCGGCTCGCCTCCGCCTCACTTCCAACCGACGCCCCGATGAGGAAGCCGGCCGGGGCGATGCGGCGAGTGAGATCGACCGGCAGATCGTCCGGCCCCAGATGCACTCCGGCGGCTCCGGCGGCGATCGCGACGTCGGGCCGATCATTCACCAGAACCGGAATCCGAAGGGCAGCAACCAACGCGCGGGTGAGTGCCACCAGCTCCCGGACTGAAGCATCCTTGAGTCTCACCTGGAGGGAGCTGACGCCGCCGCGCTCCGCCGCCAGGGCAACCTGGATCAGGTCCCGTCCCCGCAGCGATCGGTCATCGGTGACCAGCATCAGGCGGACCAGCGCCGCTACATTATGCTGCATGACGCCCTCAGTCCGCCTCCATGGCATTCGGGGAGCCACTACCGTCGACCACAATGATCCCGATGAAATTCTCGCCGCAACCGACGAGCTGCTTCGCGCGCTGATCGAGGCCAATGGGCTGCAGCCCGACGACATCGTCAGCGCCCTGTTTACTGTCACCCGGGACCTCGACGCGGCGTTCCCCGCCAGGGCGGCGGAGGAGTTTGGCTGGAACATTGTGGCCTTGCTCCATGCCACCGAGATCCCCGTTCCGGGCTCGCTGCCGCGCTGCATCCGCCTGCTGGTCCACGCCTACACCGCCCGCACCCGGTCGGAAATCAAGCATTGCTACTTGCGCGGAGCTACGGTGCTGCGACCCGACCGGGCGTGACCATCGCCCGGGTCACGCCCCGCGGCGCTGAGCGCTGGGTCCGGGGCCATCCTTGGATCTATCGCAGCGAGGTGCTCGATGCACCGGATGAAGCCGGCCTGGTGCGAGTCCAGGACGTTCGCGGCCGGTTCATCGGGCAAGCCTTGCATTCGCCCCGTTCCGAGATCCGGCTCCGGCTGCTGGAGCGCACCGACCAGACCATCGACGCGGCGTGGTGGCGACGGCGACTCGCCGGCTGTGTGGTCCGGCGTCACGGGATCGACGCCACGGCATACCGCCTGGTCCACGGCGAAGCTGATGCACTCCCCTCACTGGTGGTCGATCGCTACGACCGTTGGCTCGTGGTGCAGCTGCTGTCGGCCGGTCTGGAGACCATGCGTCCAGTGATCCTCGAGTCTCTGGTAGATCTGTTTCAGCCCGAGGGCGTTCTGCTCCGAAACGATGCTTCGGTTCGCCGCCGGGAGGGTCTGGGTCTGGAGCCGGAGCTGGCCCACGGTGCGGTGCCCCAGGAAATCGAGGTTAGGGAAGGCCCGGTGCGTTACCTGGCCGCACCCTGGACCGGGCAGAAGACCGGGGCATTTCTGGACCAGCGGGCCAATCGGCTGCTCGCCGGCCAGCTCACCGTTCCCGGCGGTAAGGCACTCGACTGTTTTACCTACCATGGCTCGTTTGCGCTGCACCTGGCGCAGCAGGCCAATCACGTGCTTGCCATCGACGCCAGCGCCGACGCCCTCGTGCGGGCAGCGGCCAATGCGACCTTGAACAACCTGGACAACGTCGAGTGGCGCGAGGCGGACGTCTTCGAAGCCTTGCGGGAGCTGGAGCGGGGACGGCACCGCTTCGAAACGGTGGTGCTGGATCCTCCTGCCTTTGCCAAGTCCCGCGCCACGGTATCCTCGGCGCTGCGAGGCTATCGAGAAATCAATTTGAGAGCCATGCGGCTCCTCAGTCCGGGTGGGGTACTGGTGACCGCTTCGTGCTCCTTTCATGTCCGGCTTCCCCAGTTCTTGGCCATGCTGGGCGAGGCGGCTGGAGACAGCGGCCGGCGGATCATCCTCGAACGTGTGCTGGGCCAGGCCGAGGACCATCCCGAGGTGTTGACCATTCCGGAAACGGGATATTTGAAGGGTGCGGTGTTAAGAGCGTCGCTGGACCCTTGACTCTAGACTTTAGACCCGACCCTTCCCAAGTTGCACCATGCCCAGCGGAGCAGCCTCTCGGGACAAGTCGAGCGGAGTACGCCGGGTCCTTGGCGGCATCCTGGTCGCCAATATCGTCGTCGTCATCGTGAAGTTCATGGTCGGCATCAGGACCAATTCGCTCGCGGTGTTCGGCGATGCTCTGCAGTCGTCAGTGGATTCGGCCAATAACCTGTTTGCCATCTTCGTCGTCCGGGTAGCCGCCAAGGCCCCCGACGAGGAGCACCCCTATGGCCATGCCAAGTTCGAGACCCTCGGCGCTCTGCTCATCGCGCTGCTGCTGGCCCTCTCGATCTTCGAGCTGGTTCAGGGAGCGATCTCCCGGCTGATTACCGGCACTCCGGTGGTGAATGTCTCGAGCACCGCGCTCGCGCTTTTAGTGTTCACTCTGGTGATAAACATCGGAGTCGTCTGGTTCGAGACCAGAGCCGGCCGGAGGCTCCGCAGCGACCTCCTGCTCGCGGATGCGCTGCATACCCGGACCGACGTCTTCATTACGCTGGGCGTGCTCGCCGGCCTGGCTCTGGCCCGGTCGGGCCTGGCCTGGGCGGACCCGGCACTGGCAATCCTGGTTGCCGTTCTGGTGGGACGTGCCGGCTATCAGATTCTGCGCCGCTCGATTCCGAGCCTGGTGGACGAGCGGGCCTTCGACCGGTCCACTATCCAGCGCGAAGCCGAGGGGGTAATCGGGGTGATTTCGGCATATGCCATCCGGTCGCGGCATGCCGGCGACCACCGATTCGCGGAGCTCACGATCTCGGTAGACGGAGGCTCCGACGTGGCCAGCGCTCACCGCATTGCCGACCAGGTCGAGGATCGTCTTCGGGACAATCTCCAGCTGGATGAAGTGACGGTGCACGTCGAGCCATGCTGACGGCAACCCAGGTCCGGCAGATCAACCGGCGGCGCCGCTCGCCTTACTCTGATAAGCAGCACTACCAGGAGTACATCCTCCAGCGGATCGAAGGCTATAAGAACTCGATCGGCCGGGACGAGCTCCTCCGGCTGGGCGACGAGGCGGCCTCCGAGCTGCAGGCCACCTCGGAAGGCCAGTTCGTCCTTACCGAGGTGCTGATGCTCGAGTCGGTCGATCGGCTCATCATGAAGCGGCTATCGCTCCGGCCTTATCGCCGGTGGCGGCAACAATTCTTGCGGCTGCGCGCAGCGCAGCGCACTCCGACCCACTGGGGACTCGAGCCCCACTGCCCGCTCAAGGCCCTGCTGCCCCGCCTGGAGCCGGAGGACGCCGCCCTGCTCGTGGGTACCGCTGCGGCTCCCTACACCTACCTGCTCGCGGCCCACGATGCAGTCGTGACCTTCCTGGCCGCCAATCTAGGCGCGGTGGAGCGAGTAGAGTCCCGCATGGCCGAGGAGGCTCTCTCCAGCCTGTTCGAGAGCTACGTGACCCAGTTCGACCCGATTCCCCCATTCTTGAATCCGCTGGTGGACTTCGATGTAATCGTGCTCGATCCCGGCGTGCTGCTCGACCTCGCCGGGACCAGTCGAAACGACCTCATCCTCGATCTACAACGCCGCAGTCGCCCCGGCGGGATTCACGTCATCCTTCCCACCTGTCCGGCCATCGCGCCGGAAGCGTTACGGTCGCTATACGGGGGATGGGTCCGGGAAGAGGAGCCCAAGCGCAAGCGTCGGGGGAGCTACCCCAAGTCTGCGCCGGGGCTGATGCTCTCCAAGCCGCTGTGTCCTGAGGACACGCTGTAACCTCTCTCGTCTGCGTCCGAGCGACACGTCCCGCCCTCAGCCGGAGATGGAACCCGCAACGCTGCTTAGAGATGCAACCGCGCTCCAGGCGGCACGAACGGTGCACCTCTGAGCCGGGACCTTCTGGCACCCTTTCGAGGAGAAATGCCGTGTCGAGTCTGCCACTCCTGATGCAGCGTCAGCCGTTGGGCATCGTAATCCGCAGCGGAGCGCCGAAACCAAAACCGGTAAAGTTTTGGGCTTATCTCTGGGCGGCGGACGATGTGGATGCGGTGGAACAGCACTGGCACCAGCGAGTCCCGGTGACCCGCGCGGCCTAGTCGTCCTGTCACTGGCGGATTCAGGCCGCCTCATCCGCGCCGGCTAATTTCAGCGGCGGAAACGCCCCCGGACTTCGGTTCGGGGGTGTTTGTACGTTAAGTCGCGAATCACGAGTCGCGAGTCGTCACTGAACACCTTGCCCCACAGCAATTTCCCGCCTAGACTCGAACAGATCACCTACTCTTCCGACTGGTCGCGCATGGCCACCCTGAGTATCAACGGTAAGTCCGTTTCATTCGAGCCCGGCGTCACCATTCTCGAGGCCGCCCGGACCGACGGCATTGAGATTCCCACACTCTGCTGGTATCCCAAGCTGCCGATCGTCGGCAACTGTCGGGTCTGCCTGGTCTCGGTGCAGGGCCAGAACAAGCTGCTCCCGGCCTGCGCCACGCCGGCCGCTGATGGCATGGTGGTGGAGACGGAGTCACCCGCCGCGGTCCACAACCGCAAGGGTGTGCTCGAGTTCCTACTGGAGCGATATCCTGGGGAGCACCTGGCGAATGGCGGGCGGGCTCATCCGCGGAACGAGTTCGAGCGCTACGTGACGCAGTACGATGTGCCGGTACGGACCCACCACGACCTGCCTCTGCGCACCGGCGACGAACGGCCGGGCGACGTGATGATTCAGCACGACATGACCACCTGTATCCTGTGTACCCGCTGCGTGCGCGCGTGCGAGGACATCCAGGAGGTTGGGGTGCTCGATGTAGGGATGCGGGGCGAGCATGCCCAGATCATCGTCGGTGGCGACGGCGACCCCGATCACGCCGGGTGTACCTGGTGTGGCGAGTGCGTCCGGGTGTGCCCCACCGGGGCCATCTTCGAGTTCATCCCCAAGCAGCGGTTCGGAGCCGAGGCGCTGCGGGCCCCGGACAAGGTGGTCCGGTCGGTGTGTCCGTATTGCGCGGTGGGATGTCAGCTCGATCTGCATGTGAAGGATCGCACCGTGATGCGGGTGACCTCGCCCTGGATCGAGGAGGCTACCCCGAACCAGGGTTCCACCTGCGTGAAGGGCCGGTTCGGCTACGACTTTCCGCAGCATCGCGACCGCTTGACCGTCCCTCTCATCCGGAAGGGTTGGATGTGCCAGGATAGCCGCTGGACCTGGGCCGGTGAATGGCCCCGCCACCGGGAAGGGCCCTGGCTTACGATCGAGCAGATGGGTGAGCGCAAGAAGCCCCGGCCTCCTCTGCGTCAGGTGGGGAAGCCGCCGCTGACCGGACTGCCCCTGCAGAACGATGACGACGTTCGCGACCGCGTGGCCACGCCGGCGGGCTGGTACAGCGCCTTCCGCGAGGCTACCTGGGAAGAGGCTCTCAGTCTCACCACCCAGCAGATTCTCCGGATCCGGGATCAGCACGGCCCCCGTGCCCTCGGCGCCCTCTCCTCCGCCAAGTGCAGCAACGAGGACAACTACGCTTTCATGCGCATGATCCGCGGTGCCTTTCGGACCAACAACGTCGATCACTGCACCCGTCTGTGTCATTCGACGTCGGTCTCGGCGATGAACCGGGCGCTCAACACGGCCGCTGCCTCCGGGTCGATGCGGGAGATCGAAGAGGCGACCGACGTCATCTTCATCGCCGGGGCTAATACCACCGAGTCGCATCCGGTGTTCGGCGCGCTGATCAAACGCGCCGTGGCCCGCGGAGCCAAGCTGATTGTCGCGGATGTCCGCCGGGTGGAGTTGGTCGACCTGGCCGACATCCATCTTCAAATGCTGCCGGGCAGCGATGTGGCGCTGTTCAACACCATGCTGCATCACATTATCAGCGCCGGCCTCACCGATCCTGCTTTCATCGCCGAGCGGACCCGGGAGTTCGAGAAGGTCAAGGCCGCAGCAGCGCCATACACCCTGGAGATGGGCCAGAGGATCACCGGCATTCCCGCCGAGCTGATCCGTCAGGCAGCCGAGATGTACGCGAGAGGACCCAGAACCTCAACGCTCTGGGCCATGGGCCTGACCCAGC
>DASRIN010000538.1:0-5635 GCA_035649975.1 Gemmatimonadales bacterium | reverse complement strand
CAGAACAGTGACATCATTCTTGCCACCAAGGATGGGATGAGCATCCGGTTCCACCAGGGTGACGTCCGGGACATGGGACGCGCCACCACTGGGGTGAAAGGAATCGAGCTGGAGAAGGGCGACGAGGTGATCGGCATGGTCGTCGTTCGCCGGGATGCCACCCTGCTGGTCGTCAGCGAAAAGGGGTACGGCAAGCGCTCCGAGCTCGCCGACTATCGGGTGCAGAAGCGGGGCGGCAAGGGGATCATCACCCTCAAGAAGACCGACAAGACCGGATCGATCGTGGCCCTGAAGGAAGTCATTCCCGATGACGAGCTGATGATGATCACCCGCCACGGGGTGATCATCCGGTTGCCGGTGGATGGCATCCGGGTCATTGGCCGGAATACCCAGGGAGTCAAGGTCATGAACCTGGACGCGGGGGATGCGGTGGTCGACGTGGCGCGCGTGGTCAAGGAAGACGAGGGTGGGGCCGAAGCAGCCTCAGGGGACGAGGTGACTCCAACAGCCGCGCTGGAGTAAGTATCATTCTCGATGGCTTTCGCGGCCGGTAGATCGGCCCAATCCCAGGTTCGCTCTGAACCGCGTCCCGCAGTGTCGCTCGAGGCACTGCGGGCCGCCGCGCAAGGACTCCACGGCGTTGCCGTTCGCACCCCGCTGGTTTCTCTGCCGGCTCTCAGCCAGATCGCCGGTGTTCCCGTCGTGGTTAAGTGTGAGCATCTCCAACCCATCGGAGCCTTCAAGATCCGTGGCGCCTACACCGCCGTTTCCCGGATCCCTGCCGCGGCACGGGCCCGCGGAGTTATCACCTACTCCAGTGGCAATCATGGCCAGGCGGTCGCGTTCGCGGCCCAGCGGCTCGGCATCCGGGCCGTCGTGGTCATGCCGGAACGCGCTCCGGCCATCAAGGTCGAAGGTGTTCGGCGGCTGGGCGGAGAGGTTGTGATTGCCGGCAACAGCTCCGCCGTGCGCTACGAGCGCGCCCGGCAGCTGTCCGAAGAGCAAGGGCTCACCATGGTTCCGCCGTTCGAGAGTCTCGACGTCATTGCCGGGCAGGGCACCTGCGGGGTCGAGATCATCGAGGACTACCCCGAAGTCGAGACCATCCTGGTACCAGTGGGTGGCGGTGGTCTCATCGCCGGCATCGCTTCGGCCGTCGCCGCCCTGAAGCCTGGGGTGCGGGTGGTGGGCGTCGAGCCGGAAGGGGCTGCCAAGCTGGCTCGGGCCCTGGAGGCAGGGCGCCCGGTCAAGCTCGAGCATACCGAAAGCGTGGCCGACGGGCTCCTGCCCCTCGCTGTCGGAGAGATACCGTTCGGGGTGATCTCCGGCCGGGTGCGAGAGTCGGTGCAGGTGAATGAAGACGAGATCGTGGCGGGGCTTCGGTTCCTTCATCAATACGGAGTGCCCGCGGAACCCTCCGGGGCAGTCACCACCGCCGCGCTGCTCAGCCGCCGGGTGACACCCGGGGGGCCGACGGTTGCCATCGTGAGCGGCGGGAACGTGGACCCGACGCTGATCCAGCGCCTGGTGGGCGCAGACCCTGCAACCAGGGCGAGCCCGGCTGAATGACCGTTGCACCCAAGATCCTGGTGGCGGACGACGATCAAGCCCTCTCGCGCACGCTCTCCTGGATCCTCAAAGAAAACGGCTACGACGTGTTCACCGCTCCGGGGGGTGAGCACCTGTTCGAGCACCTCACCGCAGAGCAATTCGACCTGCTGCTGCTCGACATCATGATGCCCAAGGTGGACGGGCTCCAGCTGCTGCAGCGGGTAAAGGCCGACCCCCGTTTCAAGGACCTGCCGGTCCTGATGATCTCCTCCATGCCGCCCGAAGAGGCCACGGTGCGCTCGCTGGGTCTCGGCGCCGCCGACTTCATTCCCAAGCCGTTTCGGGTCCGGGAGTTGCTGGCCCGGGTCAAGGCCCATCTCCGGGTAGGCCGGGAGCTCAATCAGGCCAAGGCGGAAGCCCGGTCCCGCTCCGAGATGATGGACATCATGCAGGAGGTCACGGCGTCACTCAAGCCGGAGGAGATCTATAGCATTCTGGTACGGCGGGTGGCCCAGGCGCTCAGCATCGCCCGGTGCTCTATCATCATGGCTGGCCCGGACGACGAGAGCGGGACCGTGGTGGCAGCGTTCGAGAACCCAATGCTCCACAACCTTCAGGTCGACCTCAAGCGCTATCCCGAAATCCGCCATGCGCTCAAGACCGGCGAGGTAGTGCTGGTGCGAGACGTCCAGACCGATCCCCTCTACCGAGGAGTGCGGGCCGAGTGGGAAACCCAGGGCCGTCCGGTTGAGACCAGGTCTGCCGTGGCGCTCCGGTTTTCCCTCCGGCAGCAGCCGGTCGGCGTCTTCTTTCTCCGGACCACCAGTGAGGACCCCCCGCTGAACGAGCACGACGTGCAGTTCGCCGAGGAGGTGACCAGCGCCGCGGTTGCAGCGCTGGAGCGGGCCTACGATCTGGAGAATGCGGTGCTGGGCCAGGAACAGATGCGCCACCTGGCCGAGACCGACCCGCTGACCAACTGCTTCAACCGCCGGGCACTGATGCAAAAGCTGGAGCAGGAAATGGATCGGGCCGCGCGCTACGCCACCATGCTGACTGGGATGATGGTGGACATCGATAACTTCAAGCAGATCAACGATACCTACGGCCACCTGGTGGGTGACCGGGTGCTGAAGCAGCTGGCCAATCTGCTGAAGCGAGAGCAGCGATCGGTGGACATCGTGGCGCGCTACGGAGGCGAGGAGTTCGTGGTGCTGCTGCCGGAAACCACCAGCATCGAGTCGCGCAACTTCGCCGAACGCATTTTGCGCCGGGTAGCCACCCATGATTTCGGCGAGGCAGGCAACCCCGTTCGGGTGACGATCAGCATCGGCATCGCCTCATTTCCGGATGAACGGGTCAGTGACGGCGAGTCACTGCTTCGCCTGGCGGACACCCATCTCTATAGGGCCAAGAGCGACGGCCGGAACCGGTTCCGGGATTGAGCAATCGGCGTTGCCCCCGCTGCCAGACAGCCTACGCAGCCCCCGCCCGGTTCTGCGTCAAGGACGGATCGCTGCTGGTTGAGACTGATCAACCGGAGGCCCCGAAAGCTCCCGCTCCAGGTCTTCGCGCCTCGTCGCGGGACTCGGCCGATGCCTCCGGCGGGCCGGGTCTGCGAGAGCCAATTCCCTCCAGCTTAGCGTCGCTCACCGGCCAGGTTCTCGACAACCGCTATCACATCACGCGCAAGCTGGGCGAAGGCGGCATGTCGTACGTCTACCAGGCTCAGGACATCGACACCGGACAGGCAGTGGCGGTCAAGATCCTGATCCCCCGGCTTTCCCGGGATCCCGCCTCTGTGGAGCGGCTCCGCCGGGAAGCGACTATCGCCACCCGGCTGAACCATCCCAATGTCTGCCCCATACTCCGGCTGGGCGAGACCTCCGACCGGCTGCTGTACTTAGTCATGCCCTTTCTGGAGGGGGAGCCGCTCAGCGAGCACGAGACCCGCCGGGGTCCCTTCACCGCCTCGGAAGGAATTCCCCTGCTGGTTCAGATGTGTCAGGGGCTGGGGCACGCCCACGACCTGCAGATCGTGCATCGAGATCTCAAGCCGGAAAACATTATGCTGGTACCGGATTCCGATATCCCCACCGGCTTCAGAGCCGTGGTCATGGACTTCGGGCTGGCCAAGGAGCGCCGAGCGGGGCCTGACGTGGTCAAGCTGACGGCGACTGGAATCGTGCTGGGAACGCCGGAGTTCATGAGCCCAGAGCAGATCCGGGGCAAGCCGCTCGACGGCCGGAGTGACATTTACGCCCTGGCGGTCCTGGCGTTTGAGCTCTTTACCGGACAACTGCCCTTCACCGGCAAAAGCGCCCAGGAGACGATGATCGCCCGGCTGCGAGGCGCCCCGGCGCAGCTGCGAGAGGTCAAGGGCGAACTCCCCGCCAAGCTGGAGGCGGTCATCAACAAGGCTCTGGCCGTCAATCCTGCCGAGCGATACGGCTCGATGGAAGAGATGGCGCATGCGCTGGAGAGCAGCGTAAGTGGGGGAGTGTTGGGCAGGCTGTTCCGGAGATGATGGATTGATGGTTGCTTTGCTTGTGGCTAGGCACCTGGCTCTTGTCCGCCTCACTCAGTTTGCTTTCTACCTTCCCGTCGTTCCAGCTGGTCCCGGCCTTCCTGTCAGCCCGCTGGTGTTCCTCCAAACTGCACTCGCCTCCCACCGAATCGTCTTTCTGGGTGACATTCACCCGCTGGCTGAGCCAAAGAAGCTGGTCGTGAGCCTGCTCCGGAGCCAGCAGGAAGCGAGCGCCATCGATCTTCTGGCTCTGGAGGTGGCTAGCGAGCAACAGGAGTGGATCGATCGCTACCTCGAGTCCGATCCGGAAGACACCCGCATTCTGCTGGACCACCCCCGCACTCTCCGGGCGCACTGGGGCATCAGCGCGGAATACCTCGAGATCTACCGCTCAGTATATCGCTGGAACGTTGCCCATCCCGGCCGCCCCATCCACATCCTCGCAGCGGACCTCCTCGGCTGGCCCATCGCCCCCCTGACGCCGCACATGGCAACCGGTGGCTTCGTCAACCGGGACCAGTGGATGGCCGCGGCCTTCCGAAAGACGCTGCAGGCCCACCCCGACTGGCGAGTGCTGGTCTTCATGGGAGGATACCACGGCCTCAAGGAAATCGGTGGCCAGGTGGCCATCGGGCGAGTCCACGACCGGTTCGATCACTGGTTCGCCGGCTATCTGGATGCAGAAGGTCAGGAGATCTATACCATTCTTACCGACGCGCGGCAGGCGGGCGGCCGACCCGCCACTCGGGTGTTCGACCGGCTGGCGAGCACCAACGAGGGCAACTTCGCCGTCGCGCTGGATTCCACTACCGACAGCGTGCGGGAGCCGCTCTACGATGTCGAGCAGGAGGGCTTCCAACTGGAGTTCTGGCCCGCGCGCTTCCCCCTGCGTACCGCGGTGGATGCGATCGTGATCTTGAACCGAACCACCCCCATTACTCTGCTGAGCTCGCCACCCCAATAGGTGACCGAGAACACTGAGGGCTCGTCCCGGTTGGGATGCATATTGGCAGTTGAGCCGAACCTGCTCCGGGAGAGCGTATGAGAAGAGCCGTGTTGGTCCTTGGCGCCGTCCTCTGCGGCGCGTGCAGTGGGGAGAACCGAGACTCCCGAGGCAACGCATCCGCCTCGGCTTATACCGCTGATGCTGACAGCAGCGCCCGGGAGGATGGTGTTGCGGGCACCAACAGCGGGGCCGAACTGGAAGCTCCCCGGCTGATTCCTGCGATTCAGAATCAGCTGAATTTGATGGGCAGCGGATCCCGGCCGCCAAATCCTGACAATCTTACGTCCTATAAGAACATGGCCGGGGATCTCATCAACTCCATGATCGCCGACCTCTACCGGGCGGGCTATGCCGATTCCGGCAACTTCAAGACCTTGGCCGACTCGATCCTGAACGACTTAGGCGGAGGAGCCGGCACCACGGCTAAGCTCGAGGGGTCGTCGGCACGGCTACCCCAGCACATCGACCGGATGCAGCGCCTCATCCGCCTTTATCAGCAGACTATGCGGAAGGCTGCGGAACAACGTTGATCCCGTAATCCAGTCCGAACT
>DASRIN010000537.1:0-5245 GCA_035649975.1 Gemmatimonadales bacterium | reverse complement strand
GGTGAATTCGATGGTCTGACTGGCCGCCAGAGCTGCCGCACGCCGGGACCAGAGCCAGGTTCCCGGGAAGGTCCGCAACCTTCCAGCCGGAACCGGCAGCCTATCCACTCGGTTGGGGAGGCGGCGATCGAATTCGCCATCATCCGGGTAGGTCCCGGTCGACACGATCAGGGAACCAGGGGTATATCGCCTCGCCAGCTCTCCCATCCATCGGGCGATGCCACCTCCCATCGGAGGAAAGTCGTAGGTCAGCAGAAGCTGCAGGCGTCCTCCTAGAGCAGGAGCGGCCGGAGAGAAGCCAGGAATCGATCGGCGGCTGCCGGAATGGTCAGCTCGCGCACCGAGGCGGGATTGGGTGGGTTGTCATCCAGGGCTCCGAGAATAGCCTGGACCAACGCCACGTCATCATCCGGCGGAACCAGGCGAGCGGCCGAGGCAACGAACTCCCGATGCGCTGGTATGTCGGTGGCCACGACTGGGGTGCCCGAGGCGATACCCTCCACCGGCGTAAGTCCCAGGCCTTCGAATCGGCTAGGGCATACTGCTACCCGGGCGCGATGATAAGCGCGGACCACACCCGCATCGTCGACCTCGGTCTCGACCCGGCAACGCACTCCCAGGCTCTGGGCTAGCCGTTGCAATGCCGGGCCTTCGGGACCTCGTCCGATCAGGACCACCTGCACACCGGGCCCGATGGCCCTCGCGGCGCGAATGGTGGCGGCATGGTTCTTATGAGCCTTGAGGCGGCCAACCGTGAGCAACATTGGCGGGGACTCCCGGGCCTCAGACCCCGGCTGGAAGCGATCCGAGTCATAACAGTAGGGCACCCGTCGAGCGGAAAGGCCGAACCGACGCTGGAGCAGCTCACCGGAGAATCCGCTGGGAACCCAAACCTCCGCCGCCGAGGCCGCGACATAGCGCAACCGGCTGTAGTAACCGCGCCGGCGACCAAATCCGCTGGTCAGCCGGGGAATCCGGAGCAGGGTCGTTCCCAATGAGCATACCCAATCATAGGACCCGGTGCCGGTTGCCTGCGGGGGCAGGTCCCAGATGTAGAGCACCAGCGGGCAGCCGGTCCGCCGGGCGTATCGCCATGCGGCAACCGCCGTGATCCCGCTCATCGAGAGGGCAAGCCGGGCCGGCTCGTCTCCCTCCTGCGCGATAGAGAGGCCTCGTTTGCGGAGCTCGCTGGTTACCAGCGCGGTGTATCGGTTCGGCGCAAACCAGCGAATATCGTTCACGAGCCGACCACTTGCCGCAGCGCGGCCTCGTAGCCGTCGATCATTCGACCGAGTGGAAACTCGTCCTGAATCCTCGCCCGGGCAGCCTTCCCCAGACGAGCTCGACGCCCCGGATCTCTGAGAAGAGCCGTCACCACACCGGCCAGTGCGCCGGCGTCGTGAGGCGGCACCAGCAGCCCGGCGCCACCGTCCCGACCCAGCAGCTCGCCGGTTCCCCCTGAGTCGATCGCCACTACGGCTCGCCCGCAGGACATGGCTTCCCCAACCGCATTGGGAAAGATCTCCTGAGGCGATGGGTGGACGACGAGATCGGCGGCAGCGAGCCCGGCGATCAGCTCGTCAGTCTCCAGTAAGCCGGTAAAGCGGGTTGGTAACCCGGAGCCGGACACCAGTGTGCGGAGCTCCGGCTCTCGCACGCCATCCCCGCAGATCACGTACGTCAGCTCGAGTCCGCCGCGACGCACCTGGTCGAGTGCCCGAATGGCTAGCTCATGTCCCTTGTCGCGGGCCAGCTTGGCCGAGGTGAGAACCATGGGTGTCTCAGCCGGTATACTCCACTTCCGGCGAAAGGCAGTTGCCTGAGCGGGACGCGCAACAAACAGCTCGGTGTCATATCCGTTAGCGACGCGGTACCCAGGTACTCGAGCGACCCAGGGTGCCTGACTTGATGCCTCCTCCTGAATGAAGCACGACTGGAATACGCACGCGCTCACTCGCCTGGCATACAGCCGATCCGCCAGATCATTGCGCGCCGGGCGGTAATTCAGGTTGTAGCGGTAGACCACCTTGGCCGGATGCAGGAGACTGGCGAGGGAGGCGAGCCGCAGGTCCCGCGGAGTGTCGACTACGATGGCCTGAGCCGCTATGCGCCTCAGGACTCGCCAGAGTGCCCAAACCTCCCGCGGTCCCGTGTTCTGGCCGGGAATCTCGCTCACCGGGAGCCGCTCGGCAGTGAAGCGAGCTGTAAGTCTCGCCGACGCGGTGATGAGCTGTGCCTCGTGTCCCCGACCGGCAAGGCCTCGCGCCAGCTTGGCGTAGCTTGCCGCCGAGCCTCGCCAACCCTTGGCCGACGTCAGGAGGGCAAGCTGCATGGGGCCGCTATACTATCTGCATGCGAATGGTGGTGCTCGGCGCCGGAGGGGCCCACAAGACCGAAGCCTCGATTGCCCGAGCGGCTCGAGCACTCGGCCATCATTGTCGCCTGGTAAATGTGGTGGGGTTGCTGCGCCACACCGGCAGCTGGGGGCGGCGGGCGGTCCAGTACCTGGTAGAGTCGTACCAGCCCGATCTGCTGCTGATCACTCGTCATGCCATCGAGCTGGGAGAGCCGGCGCTTCAGCGGATGCTGCGGGGCCGAAGGGCGGCCTTCTGGTATTTCGACTTCGAGCCTAAGGACAAGGTGCTTACCCTCGGACGACTGGTCGGCCGGATGTATGTCACCTGCCTTGGTCAGGTGGAGACCTACCAAAGAGCGGGCGTGGACGTAGTAAAGTTTCTGCCTCAGGGAGTTGACCCGGAACAGGATCGCCCCGCGCCCGATGCTCCCAGCCAATACCATTGTGATGCATCGTTCGTCGGCTCGGGACACTCCGCTCATCGTTATAACGTGCTCCGCGCGGTGGCCGCAGCGGTTCGCCTTCAGATCCGGGGCCCCGGTTGGACTACCGCTCCTGGTGACCTGCCGGTTGTCGGAGGGCCGGTACAGGGCCGGCGGCTGGCTCAGGTCATTCGGGGCGCAGCGGTTTCGCTCGGCGTGAATGCGGATCCCGCCCAGGATCGCGAGCCATGCTCGGTCTCCAATCGAATGTGGCGCGTCATGGGATGCGCCGGGTTCTATCTGGGACGTCGGGTGCCGGGAATCGAGAGCTTTGCCGTTGGAGGGCAGCACTGCGCGTGGTACTCCAGCGCGGGGGACGCGGCAGAGCTGGCGCGACATTATCTCACACGGCCCGAGGAACGACAGCAGATCGCTGATGCCGGACATCGGCACGCCCTGGCTCACCATACCTACGCCCACAGGCTGGCGATACTGCTGGCCGACAGGGAGTACCCGGTTCAGACGATCTTGTAGTTCCGGAACTCAAACACACGCACCCCGGTGAGCCGTTCGATTGCGCCGGAGATGTAGTAGCGAATGAAGCCCCAGCGGAAGCGCCGCGGCTCGATGACCCGTTCGGGATCGTGCCGCCGGTTCTCGATCCACTTCCGTGCCACCGCGGGGTGCTGGCCGGTGAATGAGCGAATGCCAGGGATCCAGGCCAGCAGTGGTTGGCTGTCGTCTGCATTCCGCCAAGGGTACATCGTCCTTCCCAGCTCCCGCTTTTCCTTGAGGGCCTGGCTCGGTCGGGCCCATCCGTAGTGAAACATTTCCGCATTGGTGAGCCTGGCCCTGATTTTCCGGTGGTTCGGCCCGACCCGGAATCCCTGGGCGCCCTGATACGGGCGGATGTCCAGTTCGGGCGCCAGCCGCACCGCACGAACCTCGCGCCTATACCAGCGGCGATGGGTCGCGATGGTGTCGAACCCGCCGTAGAAGTGGATGTAGCGCACCAGGAGACCTTCGACCCGATCGTCGCTGTGATACCGCTGTATTGCCTGGGCCAGCTCGGCTGCGCCGCGCTCATGCAGCACCTCATCAGCCTGGATGTAAACGCCCCAGGGGTGGGTACACGCTTGCATGGCGCGCTGGGTCTCCAGGCCGAGAACGGTGTTGCGGCGGCTCATGTCCCACTCTGTCTCGATGATCCGGACTCGTGAGTCAGCGATGGAGCGCACCAGGGCGAGGGTGTCATCCTCGGAATGCCCCACGTTCACCACGACCTCATCACAGATCTGGAGAATCGACCGGATGCTCGCCTCGACCGGAAAGTCGAGCTTGATCGCATTGCGGACGATGGTGAACCCGGACACCTTGACCACACCAACTCCAGTAGAGAGCAGGGCCAGAGAATCTGCCCCAGGCGCTGGAGCGGAGCAAGACGATCAGCCGTGACCGAGCGTGGCGCGGTACAGGTCCGCGGTTTGCTGGACCGTCCGCTCCAAGGAGTAGGTCTCGCGCGCGGTGTGCCGGGCGGCCTCTCCCAAGCGAGTGGCGGTCGGACGATTCGCCAGCAGCTCCTCGATGGTGCGGCACCAGGCATCAGCGTCCAGGGCCTCGACCAGGCGTCCGTCTACATTGTTGGTGATCAGATCCTGGTTCCCCGCTGCCGCCGACGCAATCACCGGCTTGCCCAACGCCATGGCCTCCAGCAACGATTGTGAGAAGCCTTCGATCCTGGAGGGGAGCAGCACCAGCTCGAGCACGTCATACAGCGGGCGAACCGCGGGGGTGAATGGCAGCATGACGACGGCGTGTCGAGGAGGCACGTGGCGCGCCAGACGGTCCAGCCGAGCGTCGGGCTCCACCCCAACCAGTACCAGTCGTACCGGGACCGCGAGACGGTCCAGCGCACGCAGCACCACCGCCTGATCCTTGAGCCGGGCCACGATCCCGATCGTCCGGCGCGAAGCCTCCCAACCGATCCGAGCACGCCACTCCTCCCGCTCCTGATCGGATACCGGCACATCGATCCTGCCGGCGATCAGCCCATTGGGAATGACTACGAGTTTTCGCCGGTCAGTGCCCCGCCGGATCAGAGCCTCACCAACGGTCCGGCTGACAGCGATCACCCGGTGGGCCACGCGGCTGACCAGCCAATTCTCCACCGCGATCGTCCGCGGCATCTGGCGCCGAGTGATGATCAACGGAGGATCGAGCCGGCCGGTCAGGCCCAGCCAGGCCAGAGCCGCGCGATCTCTGGAGCTCTGCGAGTTCACCAGGTCTACAGGATGCCGCTCAAGCAGCTGGTACAGGCGGGAAGCGTTGGCCCGGCGTTCATTGGGCCCCAGCCTGAGCGGGTACACCTCGAGACCGCCGGCCCTGGCACCGGCCTCCACTTCGGAGTCCGGAGGACACACGAACCGGACCTGAAAGCCTGCCTGCTGGAGTCCCAGGCTCAGATGAA
>DASRIN010000536.1:0-8416 GCA_035649975.1 Gemmatimonadales bacterium | reverse complement strand
AGATGTGTCCCGGCATGATCCCCAGCATCGCCTTGCCCGGGCTGATGACGCCGGCGCAATTGGGCCCGACCAGCGTGCTGCGGCGCTCCTTGGGAAAGCGGAACAGGTAGCGCTTCACCATCATCATATCCTGGGCCGGGATCCCATCGGTGATGGTGCAGATGAGGCGAATTCCGGCGTTGGCCGCTTCCATGATGGAGTCGGCACAGAACGCGGCCGGCACAAAGATGATGCTGGCGGTGGCGCCGGTGGCGTGAACCGCCTCTTTGACGGTGTTGAACACCGGCCGGTCCAGATGCCGGTTTCCGCCTTTGCCCGGGGTGACGCCGCCTACGATGTTGGTCCCGTAGGCGATCATTTCCTTGGCATGAAACGTCGCCTTGTCCCCGGTGAACCCCTGGACGACTACCCGGGTCTTTTCATCGATGAGAATGCTCATGAATGCCCGTTCCCTGTGGCGGTCCGACCGCCGGCACGGCCCCGGACCGGTGAATGACTGGCGCGCGACGCATTCAGGGCGGTGACCACCCGCTCGGCCGCCTCGGAGAGACTGTCCGCCGTGATGATCGGCAGCCCACTCTCCTTCAGAATCCGCCTGCCTTCGTCCACGTTGGTGCCCGCCAGCCGCACTACCAGCGGAATGGCGAGCTGAGTTTCCTTGGCCGCCTGCACCACCCCCTGAGCCACCCAGTCACAGCGGTTAATCCCGGCAAAGATGTTCACCAGGATGGCGCCGATCTTGTCGTCCGAAAGCACCAGACGAAAAGCCGCGGCCACCCGGTCCGGTGACGCGCCGCCTCCGACATCGAGGAAATTGGCCGGATGGCCGCCGGCATGCTTGATCATGTCCATCGTCGCCATGGCCAGGCCCGCCCCGTTGATAATGCAGCCTATATCGCCCTCGAGGGCGACATAGTTCAGCCCGTACTCCGCGGCCTGGGCCTCCCGAGGATCCTCCTCGGCATAGTCACGCAGCTCGCTGACATTGGGCCGCCGGAACATGGCGTTGTCATCGAAGGTCATCTTGCAGTCCAGCGCGAGCACCTGCCCATCCTTGGTAACGACCAGCGGGTTGATCTCGACCATGGTGGCGTCGAGGTCGCGGAAGGCGCGATAGGCGCCCAGCAGAGTGGTCACCGCCCGGCTCACCTGGGCCGGGGGCAGGCCGAGACCGAAGGCGATCTCCCGGGCCTGGAACGCGCTCATGCCGATGGCGGGCTCCACGACTTCACGCAGAATGGAATCGGGAGCCCGCTGAGCGATCTCCTCGATCTCCATGCCTCCTTCCGGGTGGGCCACGATCATGATCCGCTCGTGCTTGCGGTCAAGGACCAGACCCAGGTACAGCTCGCGATCGATCGGCACCGCGGCTTCCACGTATAGGCGATGGACCACTCTTCCTTCCGGGCCGGTCTGGTGCGTCACCAGGCGCTTTCCCAGCAGCCCTTTGGCGGCCTGGCGGACCTCATCCTCGCTGGAGCAGAGCTTGATACCACCCGCCTTGCCGCGAGCGCCGGAATGGATCTGCGCCTTGACCGCCCAGCGGGCGCCGCCGATCTCCGAGGCGCGGTATACCGCCTGTTCGGGACTGTACGCCACTCCTCCGCGCGGGATTGCTACGCCGAAGCCGGCGAGGAGCTCCTTGGCCTGGTATTCGTGGATGTCCATGGTCGTTCCGGAAAGCGGAGATCAGAGTCGGTGACAGTCGCGAGTCTCGAGTCACGAGTCACGGCGCAGGAACAGGAAAGCTATGACACTCCCACTCGCGACTCGCGACCCGCGACTCGCGACTTACTCCCAATCGCTTCATTCATCTCCACCACCACCCGTGCCATCCGGGCGGAAGCTGCGTCGATCATGCGGCCATCCAGCTGGGCGGCGCCCCGCCCCTCGCGGGCGGCCTGGTCCAGCGCATCGAGAATGCGGAGGGCCCGGTCCACTTCCTTCGGCGGCGGAGTGAAGACTTCGTTGGCCAGCCCAATCTGACTGGGATGAATGGCCCACTTACCCTCGATGCCCAGGGCGGCGCCCCGCCGGGCAGCAGCGGTGTAGCCCTCGGCATCCTTGAAGTCACCGAAAGGTCCGTCGATTGCCCGAAGCCCGTAGGCCCGGCAGGCCACGACCATCCGCGAGAGGGCGGCGTGCCACTGGTCTCCGGGATAATCCGGATTCAGCCCACCGATGTTCACCGTTCGGGCCCGACAGCTCGCCGCGTAGTCGGCAACGCCGAAATGCATGGCCTCGAGCCGCCTGCTGGACTGCGCGATGGCCTCGACATTCGCCATGCCCAGGGCGGTCTCGATCAACACGTCGATGCCGATCCGATGAGGTATACCTCTGGCCTCTTCGATCTGGGTGAGGAGCGCATCCACCAGATATATGTCTGCGGGGACACCCACCTTGGGGATCAGGACCGTATCCAGCCGATGCCCCGCCTGCTCCACCACATCCACCACGTCCCGGTACATGTAGTGGGTATCGATGCCGTTGATGCGGACGCAGATGGTCTTGCCCCGCTCGCGCCAGTCGTGTTCCAGCAGCGCCGCGATGACGTTGAGCCGGGCCTGCACCTTGTCCGCCGGAGCTACGGCGTCTTCCAGGTCGAGGAAGATGTAGTCGGCCTCGCCCTCCAGTGCCTTGCGGAACATTCCCGGCTGGGAGCCGGGGACCGCGAGCTCACTTCGTTGGAGCCGGGGCCGGGCCGGCTCAAAGCGAGTATGACTCATCGGGTGGCGCCGGCAGTGGCCTTCTTGGCCGCCGGCGCTGCGGGCTGCGCTTCGGGCGCCCGCGGCGGCAGTTCCCGCTTGTCGAGCGGCTTGGCCGTTCCGCGCCAGTACTCCGCCGCTGCCCCTACCCCACTGCCGAGCTCGATCTCGATGCCAACGTCACGCATTGCCATCTCGGCTCCGGCAATGGCCCCTAGCAGCATCAGCTCGTTGAGGTCTCCCAGATGGCCGATCCGGAAGAGCTTGCCTGCCATGCGCGCCAGCCCGGCACCAAGCGCGAGATTGTAGCGGCGGTATGCAATATCGATGACTTCCGCGCCGTTGAAGCCCGCGGGAACCATGATCGCGGTGACCGTGTCCGAGTTCCATTTTGGCTTCCTCGCGCAGAGCTCGAGTCCCCACGCCTTGACCGCGCGCCGGGTGCCTTCAGCCAGCCGGTGATGACGGGTGAACACGTTATCGAGGCCTTCCTCGAGCAGCATCGCGATCGACTCCCGAAGGCCGTAGAGCATCGGCAGCGACGGGGTATAGGGGAAGTACCCGGTGGCGTTGGCCTTCCGCATATCGCCGAAATCGAAGAAAACGCGGGGAAGTCTGGCCTGGTCGTAAAGACTCAAGGCTTTCTGGCTGGCGCACACGATGCCAAGGCCCGCGGGAAGCATCAATCCCTTCTGCGACCCGGTAACGGCCAGATCCACCTCCCACTCGTCCATCCGGAAATCGATGCTGGCAATGGAGCTCACGCCATCGACCATCAGGAGCGCGGGATGTCTGGTATCGTTGAGCGCCCGGCGCATTGCGGCCACATCGCTGGTGACTCCGGTGGCGGTCTCGTTATGAGTGAACAGCACCGCCTTGATGCGATGGCCTTTGTCACCCGCCAGCGCCTCCTGGTACCGCTCGACCGGCGCCCCCTCGCCCCATTCGGCCTCGAGTACCTGGACATCCAAGCCGAGACGCTGGGCCATGTCGATCCAGAGATGGCTGAACATGCCGAAGCGCGCGGCCACCACTTTGTCGCCGGGAGAGAGAGTATTGGTGAGGGCGGCCTCCCAGGCTCCGGTGCCACTGGCCGGGAAAATGAACGGCTGGCCCGACTGGGTCTTGAAGATCTTCTTGAGATCCTCGAAGGCCGGCGCTGCCAGGGAGGGAAAATCGGACGAGCGGTGGTCTTCCATGGCCCGATGCATGGCCCGGAGAACCCGGTCAGGCACATTGGTGGGCCCGGGAACGAAGAGGAAGTTGCGGCCGGACATCTGGAGACCCCTGTTTGGAATGGAGAAGCGGTTCTGGCGTTACCTTGACTGCGGAGTGGTTCTGCCGCTGGCCACTACCAATAACACTTTGTGAACTTTTTCACAAGGTACCGGCCCTGACTCCCGCTCCCCAGCTTCCGACGCAACCGCTCCTCGTAGACCTCTATGCTGCAGCTACTGCTGCGGTTGCGCCAGGGCCCGCGCTCCGGCAGCGGCTCCTGGCACACCCTACCCCTCACCAGCCGGTCTGGATTCTGGCCCTCGGCAAGGCGGCCGTCCCCATGGCCGAGGCAGCCATTCAAGTGCTCCAGGAGGAAGGCGGGCGGCCTGCGGGTGGTGTTGTGGTGGGCCCCGGGGCAGGACCGAGTCCTGATCCTGCGCTGGTGTATGTCCAGGGCGACCATCCCGAGCCGGGCGCCGGCTCGCGTCGGGCGGCCGATGCGTTGGGGAAGGCGGTCGAGCGGATCCCTGACGAGGCCGAGGTCTGGGTACTGCTCTCCGGCGGCACCAGCAGTCTGATTGCGGCGCCGGAGCCGGGGCTCAGTCCCGCGGATCTCGCGTCTCTCTACCGGCTGCTGCTGGGATCCGGTCTCGACATCCGCGCCATGAATCAGATTCGCAAGCGCTTTTCCCGTTGGGGCGGGGGCAAGCTCGCCCGAGCGTTGGCTCCGGCGCGCGTCCGAGTCTACATCGTGAGCGACGTGATCGGTGATGATCTGAGCGCGATCGGGTCAGGTCCCTGCGTGCCCGATCCGGCGACCGCACTCGAGGTGCGACAACAGCTCGAGCAGGCGGGCCTCTGGCGGCGGATTCCAGCCGCTGCGCGGAGCCTCGTGATCTCGACTGAAGCGGGCAGTCTACCGGAAACTCCCAAACCAGGCGATGCCGCCTTCGCGCGGGTCACCAGCGAGCTGATTGCCAGTAATCGACTGGCGCTCGAAGCCGCGGCTCGGCGCGCGGGTGAATGGGGGCTGCGCCCTACCGTGATGGAGGCCCCGATTGCGGGCGAAGCTTCGATCGTGGGTGGGGAGCTGGCCCGGCTGCTGATCGGTAGTCGGTCCAGCAGCCACGACTCGGCCGAGCCGAGCTGTGTCATCTGGGGCGGGGAGACTACAGTGACTTTGGGTGGAAGCCCGGGGTCAGGAGGGCGCTGTCAGGAGTTGGCGCTCGCAGCTGGGCGAGTGCTCGACGGCTCGTCCGACGGAGTGGCTCTGCTGGCCGCGGGCACTGATGGCCGGGATGGCCCTACCGACGCGGCTGGTGCGGTTGTGAACGGCGAAACCTGGCAAGCAATCATCCGTGCCGGCCGGGATCCCGCCCGGGACCTGGCTGAGCACAATGCCTACCCGGCTCTCGATGCGGCCGGCGCGTTGCTACGCCCCGGACTCACAGGAACCAACGTGATGGATGTGGTAATTGGTGTTAGGACGTGAGCAGTGAGCTGTGAGCAGTGAGCAGTGAGCTGTGAGCACACGCGGTGAGTAGAACGGCTACAGCAGAGATCTTGGTGAGCTGAGCGCCTCGGCTACACTGCCCAGAAAAGATGCGGTGCAGAGAATTAAGGTTAGACGCAGCCAGTTCTAGCGACTGATCATTGGGGAATGCGAGATCATCGCTCTCTCCGAGCATGGCAGGAAGCACGAGGCGTTGTTCTCGGTACGATTCGCTTGTCCCGCGTTGCTGGAGGCCCTACGCTGCTGCTGTTTTCTCACAACTTCAGCGCGCTTCCTTGTCAGTGCAGCTTAACATTGCTGAGGGCTATGCCTATGCTGACTCGCCTTCCTTTACCCGTCACTTGGCAATCGCCTACGGGTCTTCCGTTGAGACTGGGGACTTGCTTGAACTCGCAATTGAAGCAGAACTACTCGAGGTTCGTGTAGGACGATGTTTGCTCGAGCAGAATCAACTGAGCCAGCGTCTATTGCTCGGATTGCTGCGGAGCAGGAAGCGGTCAGCGGGGAGACCTTAGCGGCCCGCAGCTATCACAGCTCACCGCCTACTGCTTACTGCTCACTGCTTACCGCTTACTGCCTCACGGGTGAAGATCGCCCGCGGGGATAAAGTCCTCGCCCAGAATGACGCTCACATCCACCCGGCGAAAGGTGTCGGTCTCCACCACCACCACTCCTGATCCCAAGGCCGCGGCCACGTAACTCGCGCGAGTCGAATCACCTCGGCGGGCTATGACTCGCGTCGCGTCGGCCAGTGAATCCGCGTTGCCGAGGAACACCACGTCGAGGCCCCGGCGCCGTAACATACGAGTCGCCGCGCGGGCCGCACCTTGCCGCCGGGTACCATTGAGCACTTCGACCGTGACCCGGCCTTTGGGCGGAACCACCAGCGGCGCCGCCGCTACCGGTTCAGCCTGGGAGCGAGGGCGAAGCAGCATCGCCGCGGCCAGCACGAGGACGGCGCCAGTTAGCGCGATCCAGCGCCAGTGGCGACGAGACTGTTCCAGAAGCGATGAGTGGGTTCGAGAACGGGCCATCCCGATTGGATCAGGTGGAGCAGCCGGGCACGGGCCACTTCACGCAGCACCGCACCGGGATTGAGGGGAAGGTCTGCGGCCAGCTCGGCTCGGCGTTCGCGATCGAAGGGTCGTCCAGGATCGAGATAGTCGGCGCAATACAGGATTCGCCCCACCATGTCCCACTCAGCCAGACCAAGCGAGTGATAGCGTACGGCATCGAGCACGCCGCGATCGTCCTCCCCTTCGGCCTGTGCCCGCGCGGCGCTGGCCGGGCCGTGCCGCAGCTCGGGCGGGCCGGAATCATCAGAGGCCCAGCGATCCAGCTCCGAGGCGGGCGCATCGCGAAGCGCGTCGTGTAGCCACACTGCCCGAAGCCACCGATGCCGCTCCGAGTCCGACACGCCCAGCTGTTCCGCCCAGTTCGCCGTCAGCTGAGCTACTCGCTGAATATGGTCCAAGCGCGCCGGTGTCACGACCGCCCATTGGGGCAGACTGGGGCTGAGTTGTGAGGAATTCCAATCAGCCAAGGCCCTGGGCCAGGTGGATGTTGTCGATCAGTCGGGTGCCGCCGATCCGAGCGGCAAGCGCCACAATGGTGCGGGCGTCGACGACTGACACCGGGACCAGCCCATCGGGCTCTACGATGGCGATGTACTCCACGGCTACGTCGGGGTCGCTGCTCAGCTCCTGGCGCATGCGCCGCTCCAGAATGGAAGCCTGCCGTTCTCCCTCGCAGAAGGCGCGATGAGCGGCTAGCAAAGAGCGGCTCAGGGCCACCGCGCGCGATCGGTCCTCCTTACTCAGGTACGCATTGCGGCTGCTGAGAGCCAGCCCATCGGCTTCTCGCACCGTGGCAACCTCCACGATTTCGACCGGCCAATCCAAGTCCCGCACCATCTTCCGGATCAAGGTGAGCTGCTGGATGTCCTTCTGACCGAAGCACGCGCAATCGGGCTGGACCAGGTGGAAGAGCTTGGCCACCACAGTGAGGACTCCGACGAAGTGTCCCGGCCGGGCAGCGCCCTCCCACCGTTCGGCGGTAGCGCCGGGAACCAGCCGAATCTCCGAGCCCGCCGGATACATGGTGTCGACTGAGGGAACGAAGAGCGCATCGACTCCGCGATCGCGGGCCAGGGCCCGATCCCGGGGGAGGTCGCGGGGGTAACGGGCCAGATCCTCCTTGGGTCCGAACTGAAGCGGATTGACGAAGATGCTGACTACGACGGCATCGGCTCGGCGGCGCGCCTCATCCACCAGGGCCAGGTGGCCTTCATGGAGATAGCCCATCGTAGGGACCAGCGCGAGCCGTCGCCCTCCGCTGCGCTGGGTCTGGCTCCAGGACCGGATCTCGGGAACCGAGGTGAGCTCGTCAATCAAAACTGTGCTCCTTGGCCGGGTACTTCCCCTCCCGCACCTCGGTCGCGTACTGACGCACCGCCTGGCGCACCGCCTGTCCCAGGTCCCCATAGTGCTTGAGAAACTTGGGAGCGAACTGTTCGTTGAGCCCGAGCATGTCGTGGAGCACCAGCACCTGGCCATCGCATTGCGGGCCGGCGCCAATACCGATCGTGGGGATCGTGAGCGCCTGGGTGATCCGGGCTGCCAGCGCGGCCGGCACCAGTTCGAGCACAATGGCGCAGGCCCCGGCCGCCTGCAGGTTGCGGGCATCATCCACTAGACGATTGGCCGCCTCCGGCTCCCTGCCTTGCACCTTGTAGCCGCCCAGCGCGTGCACCGATTGGGGTGTGAGCCCGAGATGGCCCATCACGGGAATGCCGCGCTCCACCAGCGCTGCCACGGTCGGTGCCATGTGGCTTCCGCCTTCGAGCTTGACCCCGTGGGCTCCAGCTTCCTGGAGCACCCGGCCGGCATTGCGGATGGCTTGGGGTATAGAGACCTGGTAGGTCAGAAACGGTAGATCCACGAACACCAGCGCGCGGCGGGTGGCGCGTCGCACTGCCCCG
>DASRIN010000535.1:0-3648 GCA_035649975.1 Gemmatimonadales bacterium | reverse complement strand
AGGCCGGGGGAAAACCGGCAGGAAGTACCGCTTCTCGAAATCGAACTCGCAGAGCTCCGCCACCCTGGCGGTATTCTCCAGCGTTTCGGGATGATCCGGAAAGAGGGACTGCATTTCGGCTTCCGACTTGACGTACGACTCCTGGCCCAGGAAACGGAACCGCTTGGGATCGTCCAGGTCGCTCCCGGTTCCTATCGCCAACAGAACGTCATGGGCTTCGGCGTCCTCCCGCCGCAAATAATGCGCGTCGTTGGTCGCCACCACGCCGATGCCGAGCTCCCGCCCCAGCCGCAGCATACCTTCGGTAACCTGCCTCTCCTCGCCGATGCCATGCTGCTGGATCTCGAGCCAGAATCCCTCCGGACCAAAGGTCTGGCTGAACCACTCTGCGCTCCGTCGCGCCTCCTCGTACTTCCCCTGGCGGAGGTAGAGCGACACCTCGCCCGAGAGACATGCGGCGAGGCAGACCAGCCCCTCGGAGTGCTGCGCCAGCACTTCCTTGTCAATCCGGGGCCGCCGGTAGAATCCCTCCACGTATCCGATGGATGTGAGCCGCACCAGATTCTTGTAGCCCTCCTGGTTGCGGGCCAGCAGCACCAGGTGACTGTAGGGGGCAGGGGCCCACTGTGGCTTTTCCCGGAGAGCTCGGGATCCGAACGCAAGGTACGCCTCGAACCCCAGAATAGGCCGGATGCCTTGGTCCCGGGCCTCCTCATAGAAGGCCCAGGCGGCATGCATGTTCCCATGGTCGGTGACTGCCAGACTGTCCATCCCGAGCTTTTTGACGTGCGCAACGAGATCCGGGATCCGGTTGGCCCCGTCGAGCAGGGAGTATTCGCTGTGGGTATGGAGATGGACAAAGGACATGTAGGCTAATCACCCTCGACGTCAACTCGTGCGGTGCGGCGCACGAAAAATCGGCGGAGCCCCGGAGGTCTCTCCGCTGTCCCAGAGAGTGCCGCGCGATCTGCTGAAATAGTGAGCCAGGCCGGTGGAAAGCGTGCGGTCGAACGCGCCCCGTTCTCGGAACACGGAGTGAAAGTACCGGCAGGTCGCGAGATTGTCAAAAGCTGTTGCGGCACCTTATTTTGCTCACATCCGCGTGGGTTCTTCCGGGTCGGTTCTCCCACTGCTCAGCTCTTGCTGGAGTGATCGTCAGGTGCGACATCCGCGCTTTATTCCTGCTGTGATTGCGGGGCTGGGTCTGTTCGGCTGCGGTGATGGTACCGGCCCCGGAAATGGGTCGGTCGAGTGTACTGACGCCAGCACCAAGTCGCTCGCTGTCGGTGAGCACCGGGTCCTGGACCCATTCATCGACGGTGCCTGCGTTCGCTTGCCGGCAGCGGGGGCCGCAGGTACGGAGCACCTCCTTATCCCGTTGGCAACCGCGGGGCAGGAGACTCCGGACGGAGTTTCCGCTCCCTACCTGCTAACCGGTGGGTCCCCTGCTGTCACCGCGTCGGCGCCGGCTCCGACGCCCCTACTCTCCGCCTTCCGGCGGCGCCAATTACCGCCCCAGACGTTTCACAGCCTGTTGCGGGCTCGAGAGCGGTCACTGGCACAGGACCCGGCCCGGGTGCTTTTCAGCCAGGCCCAGCTCCGGTCCAGCCGGGATGTGCCTCCGGTGGTTGGTGAGCAGCGCTCGTTCGACGTCTGCTCTTCGTCCAGCTGCGACGCGTTCGTGCAGACCACGGCTACCGCCCGATCGGTTGGGCAGCGAGTTGCCATTTTCCTGGACAACGCGGCACCGGCTGGCGGGTACGTCGACGCCGATCTCGACCGGGTGCGGACCCTCTTCGACCAGTATCTCTATCCGATCGATACGGTCGCGTTCGGTCGCGAATCCGATGTCGACGGGGACGCGGTCGTGATCGTGTTGCTGACCCAGAAGGTCAATGCCCTGAGCCCCGACTGTAACAGCAGTGGCCGGATTATCCTGGGATACTTCTTCGGCGCTGATCTCCTGCCTCGCTCCAGCGCCAATCCGGGCTCCAACGAGGCTGAAGTGTTCTACGGCCTGGTTCCGGATCCCAACAACTCCCAGTGCACCATCTCGAAGGATGAGGCCAATAGCCGTCTCCCGGCTACCTTCATTCACGAGTTTCAGCACATGATCAGTTTCAATCAGCATGTGCTGGTTCGAGGTGGCAGCGCCGAGGATACCTGGCTCAACGAGGGACTTTCCCACTTTGCCGAGGAGCTGGGAGGCCGGCAGATTCCTGATGTGGAGTGCCCCAGCTCGACCTCCTGCGCTCAGGAGTTCTTGGAAGGCGACCTGGTCAACGCATTCGAATACCTGAGCGCGCCCGAGGAGTTCTTTCTCATCGAGCCCGGCAACTCCACCGGCAAACTGGAGGAGAGAGGAGCCAACTGGCTCTTCGTGCGCTGGCTGAGCGACCACTTTGCCAGCGACAGCATTCTGGGTACGGACCTGACCCGTGCGCTGGTCGCTGCCAATCAGGTTGGAAGCGTCAATGTCTCGGCCCGATCGGGCGTGGACTTTTCTGTCTTGGTGGGCGAGTGGCAGCTCAGCAACTACCTCGATGATCTGCCGGGGTTTTCGGTGCCGGGCAGCCGGCTGCGCTATAAGAGTTGGAACTTCCGCGCGGCTGCGGCGCCGAACGGCGGGTTTCCCCTGGTCCCCGACAGCACCGACGGTATCGCATACGAGCATAGCGGCACCCTGCGGGCCGGGTCGGGTCGGCACGTACGGGTGGTGCAGGAGCCCGGCGACCCAGCCGTGGACCTTCGGCTGACGGCGCCGACCCTCACGCCTCTCCCCAGGACCATTGTGCCCCGCATCGCGCTGGTCCGGATTCGTTGAAGCGTATGGTCTTCTTTGCGGTTGTGGCCGTGTTGTTTGCCGGATACGGAACTGCCTATCTCGCCAGTGACGACGTCCGCTACGTCACCCGGGCCGGACTGGAGGAGACTCGGATTCTCAAATCCCGCCAGCCGATCTCTCGGCTGGTCCGCGACAGCTCGATCGACCCGGCGGTCCGTGGCTCCCTCAGTCTGGTCCTCGAGTCTCGCGACTTCGCCGCCCGTCTCGGGCTGGAGGCGAAGGAAACCTATACCTCGTACGCGGATGTCGGGCGGGACACGCTGCTCCTCGTCCTCCAGGCTGCGCCCAAGGACTGCATCTGTCCGCACACCTGGAAGTACCCGATTGTTGGTCGCATCCCCTACAAGGGGTTTTTCGATACCAAGGCGGCGCGGCGGGAAGCTTCCCGGCTGGCGGACCGCGGCTACGACATCTATCTCCGGCCCTCGTCGGCCTTCTCCACGCTCGGCTGGTTCAACGACCCACTCCTCTCGACCGCGCTTACCCGGGACTCCGTCGAGCTGGCTGCGACAGTATTTCACGAGATCGCGCATAATACGCTCTATGTGAAGAGTGCCACCCCGTTCAACGAGAGCTTCGCCCAGATGGTAGGCTATCGCTCGGCTCAGGCATTCTTCCAGGAGCGCGGTGACACCCTCAGGGCCCGGCGGGCTGCCGACCGGTGGCACGATGAGATCGTCCTGGGCGAGTACTATTCCGAGCTGGTGGGACGGCTCCAGGCGCTCTATGACTCGAAGCCGAGCCCTGAACGGCTGGAGGAAGGGAGACGCGAGGCTGCCGCGTGGGCCCGGAGCCAACTGGAG